>JAQXDR010000026.1 GCA_029251265.1 Pseudoprimorskyibacter sp.
ACGCTCAGAGCGCCATTGGTAATGCTGCTGGCACGATCTATCCCCCCTAAAAAGGGGAGAGGCAAAAAAGCATGGTAATAGGCATCGCGTTGATTCGACGTGTACCGCAGACGCTTTAGCGCGCATCTTTTGGCGGCTCTTATGGATATGCAAAAGAAGGAAATCGAATAGCCTTGCTTTGCACATAGGTGACGGCTCAGGTGGCTTACGTCCCAACCTCTCAATAACACGCAAGTGCGATCAGAATAATCAAAGTGGCTAAGGATACAGTCGGCCAAGCGATACCATAGAACAGTTCGTTTCCATCCTGTGGGTAAGGCATCCTCTCCAAAACTTGGCAAGTGCCTGCAAATCGCGACATCAGGATATTGATCGTACCAAGATAGAAAAGGCTAACCGATAGGGCGGCGGCGATGGTCATCACTTTCCCGCCTGATCAAACCCGGGTGTCCCACGATCATGTGGGTTCTCTGTCAGATGACGGGCCTTGATCCGTTTTGAAGTTTCACGAGAGCCGTCATGACTCCAGCCGGGGGGGGCCACAGCATACATGAGCCGGTGGTACATGGTTAAACCGGGCTGGGTGATATCATTCCATATCCCGACCCATTCATGAAACGCGACGCGGATCGGGTTGAATGTACCGAGATTGCGTACAAGTCCATAATCAGGCTTTTCACTGTCAAGCTCGGGGACGAATGTGCCAAACATCTTGTCCCAAATGATGAAAACACCTGCATAGTTTGCATCAAGATAGCGCGGATTGCGGCCATGATGGACACGGTGATGGCTGGGCGTATTCATGACGGCCTCAAACCAGCGCGGCATCCTGCCAATCGCCTCTGTATGGATCCAGAATTGATATATCAGGTTCAAACCACCCACGAACAAAACCATGGCTGGATGAAACCCCACAAGGATAAGCGGTGCGCGCACAACCATCATAAAGGTAAAGGTCCCCGTCCATGTTTGCCGCAACGCAGTGGTCAGATTGTAATGCTGGCTGGAGTGGTGGTTTACATGACTGGCCCACACCCACCGAATGCGATGGCCAAACCGGTGCACCCAGTAATAGCGCAGATCGTCCAACACAAAACACAAGACAACAACCCACCAAGCGGACCCAAGATCCATCGGGGTCACGGCCCAAAGCAGCATAAAGAAGCCCCAGGCAAGAAATCCCAAAATAATGCCAGAGGCCACATTGCCCGCGCCCATGATCAAAGAGGTCACCGCATCGCGGGTCTCGTAGCGGCCCCCTCGTTGCCGGATCACAATCCATGACAATTCCAACACAATCGCAACTATGAAGATTGGCACCGCCAACTGCACTACATCAGGATAGCTCACCATGTCCGTCATTGTTCGGGCTCCATCAACACCCCGCGCCAGGTGTTTACCTGCTGAGGGGAAAGGTTGGCTTTGATCCGTGGCGCATCAAAACTGTTAAGCGAAACGAAAAGGCCGCGTTCATGTTGGGAAATCTTTACTGCCTTTGCAAGCCGCGCAGCACTGTCGGCCCCCATCGCCCAAACAAGGCCAGGGCCATGCGTGCTTTGGATTAAGGCCACGCAATGATCTTGGCTTAAGTCAATGTCTTGCACAGGTGCTTGTGGCCACTCTCGCAACCAAGCAGCGCGCGCACTTTCCTGATCGAATACCTTGGCTTTGCTAAGCCCTATTATATGCAAAAGCACAGCAATCCCGGCGATGCCTCCGACCACCAATACCAATAATACGATCAGTGGCATGTCCACCTCCAACCTATAGCGAAACCGACCAAATCAGGTTTGTCAAACCCTATGATCCAGTTTCGTCGCGTCAGTCATCATCGACGCGACCGCGCAAGGCCTTGACCTCTCCGCGCACTTTTTTGGCTTTGATACGCCGGTTTTTCGCGCCTAAAGTCGGTTTGGTCGCAATGCGCCGTTTCGGTACGACGAGTGCCCTTCGGATCAGTTCGGCCAAGCGATCACGCGCTATATCGCGATTACGGGCCTGACTGCGGGTTTCGTCCACCTGTAGAACAATGGCCCCCTCGCGGGTCCAGCGCCGCCCGGCAAGTCGCTTGAGCCGATGTTTGACGCTTTGTGCCAGATGTGGACTGCGGGCCGCTTCAAATCGCAGCTCGACTGCTGTGGACACTTTGTTGACGTTCTGTCCCCCCGGGCCACTTGCGCGGATAAACTGTTCGGTCAATTCCCAGTCGGCAATCGAAATCTTGTCGTTGATGTGGATCATGTCTTCCCTGATACGAAGCGCTTATAACCCAAAAGGGCCACCCGGAATGCAGGTGGCCCTTCGAGAATTTAGGAGGCGGGGCCGGTTAGGCCGTGGTATCAGCCGCACGGTTCGTGCGGCCTACCGCCAATTCGGGCGCTTGCGCCCAAGGGGTTGCCCCTAGACGCGGGCCTCCCGAATTGTTCCGACACCTCGCTCCAATGTTTCTCTGATCACTGGACCACCTCCTTTCGATTGTTAAAACCTATCGATAGGGTTGCACGAAAATCCGAAAGGTCAAAGCCTTTTCGTCATGCCGCCCTTTGTGTCGACATCATACGCACAACAATCAGGCGGAATGGCATCAGGGCGATCAGGGCAATCGACAGTTTAACAGCCCAATCCGCCACAGCCAAGGACACCCAGAGCGGCAGCACAGATCCCACCCCCAACAGCGGCACAAGCTCGCCTGCCCACTGAACGTCAGTCGCAGGATGGATCCATGCCAAAGCACCCGAAAACGCCACACTGAAAAAGATTGCAGTATCCAGTGTACTTCCCACCAGGGTCGAGACCAAGGGCGCGCGCCACCAAGCACCGTCGCGCAAAAGACCAAAGATACTAACGTCCAGCAACTGCGCTACAAGGAACGCTATTCCAGACCCAATCGCGATGCGAACGGTGACTGCGGGGTATACAAAGCCATCCCCTTCAATCATGATTTGCGTCCCGATCAAAGAGCACACAACCCCGGTGATGAAACCGACCAGAACAACCCGCCGTGCGGCGGACGCGCCATAGACGCGGTTCATGATGTCTGTGACCAGAAAGGCCAGCGGATATGTGAAGGCCCCCCAAGTTAACCAATTTCCGTACAGGAACTGGACCAAAACGTTTGAGGCGACGACAATTATGGCCATAGCCAAAATGCCGGGAATGTAAGAGCGTGTCATATCTGGGACCCGTTTTTTGCAAGGTTGCGGGGACTTGTGCACCACCATTGACGCAGAGCGGTAGACCTATGGCAGGGTCTCGCCGCTGACAAGAGGGGGCAGCAGAACAAATTCAACAATTTGTGTCAGTTGAAACCATTTGTAATTATCATCAGATATTGCAGACAAACGCGTGCGTCCGTCCCTGTCATGCCACACGGCGAGACCTTCTAGATTGTCAAACGCCCCGGTCCGACTGGTAAACAATGTCTCGATAAGGGGTGCATTAAAACGTAAGTCCACGCGACGTATGCGACTGCGAAAACCAAAACCGTTAAACTGCCGTTCAAGCAGGTAGAGCCAGCCATCCGGCCCAATGTCTGCGCCAACTGGCAGAAAAAATCCGTCTTGTGGCAATCTTGCGATCAGCTGCCAGACGCCTCGGCAGGTGCGGTACACCAATAATTGGTTGTCCAAGGCATACTCGGGCAACGTATAAAGGCATCCCTGTGCGTCGATGGCCAGCGCCTCCAGACCACTGTTGCCAGTGTAGCTGATAAAATCATCGTGGCTGGACAGTTTTCGAGGGTCTTGTCCTGATTGGTGTTCATACCGCAAAATATGCGCGGGGCCTTCAAAACTGACAAACATTTCTCCAGTCGGGGTCAAAACCAGACCTTCTGCGTCTCTTTTTCCGTTTGAAGATTTCAGCCCCTTAGGTGCTGTCAAAGACTGCATATCTGTCGCTGAAATACCTATAATGCCAGTGGCGTCTCTTAAAATATGGCCCGTTACAACCAGGCCGTTATCACTGATAAAGGTGGCTTGCTTTCCCGCTGGGCCCAGTTCCAATCCAGACACCCCAGAGAACCCGTCCGGGCGGTTTTCCCAAGTCCATGTTTGTAACACGACCGCTCTGGGGTCTGCACCCAAAGGGCCTGCAAACATCAAAAAAATCAGCGTGATAAAACGGATTGGCATTGGCGCGGAAGGTCAGACAGTGTCAGTTCTTTGCGAGATCGCGGTGCAGGCGCATTTGGATCCGGTGGAGGTGGGTTCAAGATTCCATCCACCCAACCGCGGGCTTCATCGCAGCCATCGCCCGGAGGGGGAGGTGCCTGGTTTTCGCAGTGCCTTGCCCCCGGCGGGCAACTGAGCCGGACATGAAAATGGTAATGGTGTCCCCACCAAGGACGGATTTTCCGCAACCAACGTCTATCGCCTGACATGTTTTCGCACATCCAGACCTTGGCCCCGGGGAAAACAAAAAGACGCGCAACACGCGTGTCGCTTGCCGCTGCTTTAAGAACCTGAGCGTGCTGTGGGGTCCAGTTATCATTAACATAGGCACCACTGGCGCGACGCATCGAAATTGACGATATCGCCTCTCTGGTTTTCTTGGAGAGCATTAAATCATCTGCAGGCCGCATCCAGAAATCTACATCGAGGCCAATCTGGTGACTGCGGTGCCCCGTCAGCATGGGTCCGCCTTTTGGCTGGCTCAAATCCCCAACATAAAGCCCGTCCCATCCCGGCAACTTGGCCACTTGTCGGCTTAGCTTCTGGATATAGTCAATCAGATCGGGATGCCCCCAGTTCCGATTCCGAGACAACCGCATCGCCTGCCATGTTGGCCCTGTTTCTGCCAAGGCCTGCCCCCCGGCAAGACAACCGCGCGCATAGCCTCCGTATGCGGCCGCCGTCTGCAGCGAGGCTTCTTTTTCCTCACCAAAGAGCACTTTGGCGGGCTGATTGGTATGATGCGCCGGAGCGATCATACCACAGCCCACCAATACGATGACTAAGCAGACAGTTAAGACGGTTCGGTTTCGCATGCGTCAGGATCTCCCTTTGCGTCAACCCACCGTAACAGCACGAGCGCCAAAAGGAATAGCACAACCAAAGGCAGCACTCCAATTTGCTGAGACCCGCTAAAGCCGGTAAAGGCGGCAATCAGGGCAGGTGCAAGAAACGATGTCGCCTTTCCTGCCAACGCATATAGTCCAAACGCTTCGTTGCTACGAGCCGGATCAGACTGGCGCACCATCATTGACCGGCTGGACGATTGCAACGCCCCACCGGCCGCGCCGATCGTTGCCCCTAAAAACATAAAGGCCAGATTGGGCAGCGGTGATGCCGCGCCGACAGGGACCCAAATGGCTTGCGTTGGTGTTGTTCCTGCTATGCCAAGACCGACCGCCATCAAAACCCACACACAAACGGTGATGACTGGCTTGGGCCCGAACCGTGCATCCGCCAAACCACCAACAATGGCAAACACTGCACCGGCAATAATCGAAACAATCCCGAAAACACCAATTTGCGTGATAGACCATCCCATCACACCAGCGGCATAAATCCCACCAAGCGCATACATGCCATTCAATGAATCCCGATAGAGCATGGATGAGCCCAGATAAGCGAACAATGACGGGGTTTGGGGCAAGCGCCGCAGCGTCGCTTGCAGATCCTTTAATGCGTTGCGCACTGCACCCGCCGGTGCTTTTTTAGGGGCCGGTTCACGGACCCACAAGAAAAACGGAACCATAAAAATGATGAACCAAATTGCCGTAAGCGGTCCGACGGCGCGCGTGCCTTCGCGCAAATTGGCATCCAGACCAAAGACAGGATCAATCCCGAACAGGGTTTTCCCAGTGGCTGCGTTTTCTGCAAAAAATCCCAGCATCAAAACCAGTGCGACCAGTCCGCCAAGATATCCAAATGCCCATCCATACCCCGAAATCTTGCCGATATCTTCTCGTGACCCCAGACTGGGCAACAACGCATTGGTAAAGATTGTTGTGAATTCCATGCCAATCATGCCGAGGATGAACATCGCCAAGATAAACCAAATCGAAAAGTCACCGGGCACTGCATACCAAAGTGCAAAAGATCCAACGACATAAGCGACCGAGAAAACACGTATCCAAAACATTCTCGTGCCGGAACTGTCCGCCATGGCCCCTAAGACCGGCGCCATGACGGCAATCAAAAGCCCCGCAATCCCTATCCCGCCGGTCCAGGCCGTTTGTGCCGCCGACCCATCACCCATAAGTTCGACCACATACGGACCAAAAATGAAGGTCAGTATCAACGTATTGAACGGTTGGCTGGCCCAATCAAAAAAGAACCAGCCCCAAATCCGTTTCCGCGCAGTGCTTTGTGTCATCGTGGTGATCCCCCTAATCCCGAGCTAAGCCGAATAAAGAGAGTTTATGCAATAGGTGGAGCCATCGGTGGCCAGGGCCGTTGCTTTTCAGACGCGGTCCAAGTGGCGATCCACTCGGGCACCTCGGGCACCGGTCCTGTGTAGGACAGAGCCCTGAGAATGCGTTCAGGCGATTCCAGCCCTTTGCCTGTCGTGGTTGCAAACCGGATCACGGCATGGCTGGTGCATTCACCATCGGACCGCCACATTGCGTGTTCGACATAGAAAAACCGGTCGTCCCAACACATAATGCGGTTGGTCATGCGCAAGCGCATCATCGCGGTCACGCGTCTGCGGTAGCGCGTGGTTGATCCAGCAACAGTGAACATAAGCCCTTCGGACCTCGCGGCCCGCATCAAGCCCGTGCGCTGCACCAGCGGCACGCGGCCCAGATCGTAGAGCGACAGGGTTCGGCCATTGTTCAGCTCTTTCCACGTATCAAGGTCCCAAGGCAGACATGTCACGCTATTTTCATGCACATCCAAAAGACCAATAGGCCCTGCCCAAACCGCCCGGACAGAGGCGATAGCCCCGCGAATAAAGGGATACATAAACGGACTCCTTTTGACCTTTGGCTTGCCTGTACGCTAAGCAAACGTCAACCAAAGACATCGCATCACCCTTGTCTCGGGGGGGATGGTTGATTAGTTACAAGATGACACAAGCAAAAAGGCCGAATGGATGCAGTCGCTGTTACAAATATTGTTACTTGTACTGGGTATAGCCCAAACGATCGTGATCGTGCATGTGATCATGTCGTGGCTCATACAATTTCAGGTGCTCAACATTCGTCAGCAACTGGTTGCAACCATCTGGGACGGCGTGCATCGCCTGTTAGAACCAATTTACGGACCTGTTCGACGGATCTTGCCCCCAATGGGTGGATTGGATCTAACGCCGATTGTCGTTTTACTGGGTATAGCCGCGCTGCGTATCGTTATTACCAACAACCTTTACGCATTCTGATCAACACATGCAGTTTGTCTTTTGGGCCAAATGCGCAGCTCGGCGCTTGTTTCCCCATGTGTAGTATGCGATTATCTCAATCAGAGCAGATATAGATAATATCGCAGGATCCATAATGCCCCGCGACAGCACCGATGCCCAGGCGATTCTAGCTAGGGTGTTTGGTTTTGACCAATTCCGACCCGGTCAGGAAACGATCGTGGATGCTGTGGCGTCAGGAAGCAATGTGCTTGCCATAATGCCGACAGGTGGCGGAAAATCATTGTGTTTCCAACTGCCTGCCTTAATGCGCCCCGGGGTAACACTGGTGATCTCGCCACTGATCGCGCTAATGCGCGATCAAGTACGCGGTCTTCGCGAGGCTGGAGTCGACGCCGGTGCTTTGACCTCGGGGAACACACAAGAAGAAACAGATGCCGTTTGGGACGCCTTGCATGAGGGGCGGCTGAAGCTGCTATATCTTGCACCCGAGCGGTTGGCCTCTGTAGGTACGCAACGGGCCCTTGCGCAAGCGGGTGTCTCCATGATCGCCGTCGACGAAGCCCATTGCGTTAGCCAGTGGGGACATGACTTCAGACCGGATTATCTGCGCATCGGAGCATTGCGCCAAAACCTCGATGTGCCGTTGGCAGCCTTTACTGCCACCGCTGATGCTGAAACTCAGGCCGAGATCATCACACGGTTGTTCAATGGCCAAAAGCCCGAAACGTTCCTTCACGGGTTCGACCGTCCAAACCTGCATCTTGCTTTTGCCGCCAAAGACAGCCCGCGCCGCCAGATCATGGATTTTGCTGCTGCGCGACGTGGCCAATCCGGCATTGTCTATTGCGGCACGCGGGCCAAAACCGAAACACTGGCAAAAGCGCTTCGTGACGATGGCCATTCAGCGTGCTCATACCACGGTGGCATGGATGCAGACGGCCGCAGGGATGTTGAGGAACGCTTTGCAACCGAAGATGGTCTGATTGTCGTCGCAACGGTTGCCTTTGGAATGGGAGTCGACAAGCCAGACATCCGGTGGGTGGCGCATGCGGACCTGCCCAAATCGATCGAAGCCTACTATCAGGAAATCGGTCGAGCTGGGCGGGATGGCGCACCGGCAGAAACGCTCACGCTTTATGGAACTGACGATATTCGCTTGCGACGAAGCCAGATTGACGAAAGCCCCGCCCCGCCAGAGCGGCGAAATGCCGATCATGGGCGATTGAACGCGTTGCTCGGTCTTGCCGAAGCCTTGGAATGCCGCCGCAAAACGCTTTTGGCTTATTTTGGCGAGGTTGATGTCCCCTGTTCGGGATGTGACCTGTGCGATACGCCCCCAAAAACATTTGATGGAACCGACGCTGTCCGAAAGGCACTGTCAGCCGCATTACGGACGGACGAAAGCTTTGGTGCAGGGCACCTGATTGATATCCTGTTGGGCAATGCAACTGAAAAGGTGAAAAAATGGCATCATGATAATTTGCCAACCTTTGGAATTGGTAAGGAGCTGACCCGCGGCGAATGGCAGGCCGTGCTGCGTCAAATGATGGGTTATGATCTGATGCGCCCAGATGCAGATCGCCACGGCGCATTGGTAATGACTGAAACGGCCCGTCCGATCCTAAGAGGCGACATGCGGATTGACCTGCGCCGCGACACGATTCAGCGTGCCAAGGATCGGCGCCCAATAGTGCGCGCATTGGTCAGCGACGATGATGCGCCGCTGCTTTCCGCGCTCAAGGCAAAGCGTCGCGCATTGGCAGAAGCGGCACGCGCGCCGGCCTATGTGATTTTTCCAGACCGCACCTTAATCGAGATGGCGCAGACACGTCCTCAGACCCTTGACCAAATGACGGCGATCGTTGGGGTCGGCGCCAAGAAACTGGAACGCTACGGCGCGATTTTCCTAGAAGTGATAACAGGTGATACACCCAATTCCATACACCCTAAGCGTCGCAAATTAGCCGGAGCAGAAGCGGGCTCACTGTATGACGCCCTAATGGCAGCCCAAACCGCGCTGCACCGAGGCACCTGCGGAACATTGAAACCACTGAGTTGTTCTGCCTCGTTATTGGCACAGATCGCGCAGCACCGTCCAAACACTGCGAATACAATGAACCAAATGCTCGGGGAGCGACGTTCAGATCGCTTTGGTTCAGCTTTTCTGGACGTCGTACTGAGTCAGCCCTAAATCAGTTCTAACAAAAGAGGTGCAAGGATGCTTTGTGTGATTTCTCCGGCCAAACGGTTGGACTGGTCTGAAACCCATGTTGTGCAATCAACGCCGGAATTTGGTGAGGACGCCAAAAGCCTTGCCACAACCATGCGCCGACTGCCTTTACGGGATGTAAAATCATTGATGAAACTGTCGGACGATCTGGCGCAGCTGAACCGCGACCGTTTTCAGGCGTTCGATCCCTCACCCGATGCCAGCATTACGCGACCCGCCGCGTTCGCCTTTGCTGGTGATACATACGTTGGATTGGATGCGCGGACTCTGTCCAAACACGATATTGATTACGCCCAAGACCACCTGCGTATTTTGTCAGGACTATATGGCGTCTTGCGTCCCAAAGACGCAATTCAGCCCTACCGACTTGAAATGGGGACACGGCTTAAGACGCGCCGAGGTCAATCGCTTTATGCCTATTGGAAAGACGCTCCGGCAAAGGCGCTGAATGCGCAAGCCGCGAAGATCGATACTAATATGGTCGTGAATTGCGCAAGTCAGGAATATTTTGGCGCTATAGACCGCAAGGCATTGATCCCGCGTGTTGTCACCCCAAGTTTTCAAGAGATTAAGGCTGGAACGCCAAAAACAATTGGCTTTTTCGCAAAAAAAGCACGCGGTGCGATGGCACGATATCTTGTGCAGAACAAGATAACAGAGCTGGCCGAGCTGCTGGAATTTGATGTCGATGGCTATGCCTATGACCCTGATCTGTCCGGACCCGATTCACCGGTTTTTACCAGAGCCTACAAAACGGCGTCAAAGTCATCTTAGATGATAAATACCCGGCCGGGGCAATATTCTGAAATCATCCGGCACAACTCTGTCTTGCGTAAGGGTTTGGTGAGGTAGTCATCGAGACCACACTCAAGAATATCTGCACGATCCCCCACCATGGCATGCGCCGTCACCGCAATAATGGGAAGACCGGCGCCATGTTCAGTCGCACGGATCAAGCGTGTTGCTTCGCGGCCGTCCATTTTTGGCATTGAAATATCCATGAACACCATGTCCGGCCGACGATGCGCAACGGCCGCCACGGCCTCTTCCCCATTATTGGCAAGACGCAAATTAATCCCCAGCTTTGCAACCATTTTAGAAAAAACCAGTTGGTTGGTGCGATTATCTTCGGCCAGTAGAATGTCCAGAGGTACATCTGTTTCCTTGGTCGGAGCATACACTGCGATTGACTCGGGCGATAAAGACGGCAGGGGCTTTAGATCCCGTGGTGGATTGTTCGGGATGGGATCCCCAAAGCCCGCAATGTCATCGGTTGCAAGCCCTGACCAGACACCAATATCCTGTGTGTAGTCGGATTTTTCATCTGAGTTTACGGGCGTTCGCAGGTCGTCATCAGGATCTGGCACCATATCCGTATCACTTGCAGGTATCGCAGGAGCGATCGACCCTGACATTTCGCCACCATCATTCGGTGTACTTTGCAAAGCACCGAGGTTGGCATCCCTTTGATCAAGATTGATCGCGTCTTCAAATGTACCATCGTCGGGTTTGGTGGACGGATTGTCCAAGTTACTTTGGGGTGTTAAAGATCTGTCATCCACATTCATTTCTTCGGGAACATGCGCGTCAGCATCGGGATTTTGCGGCGCTTGGGGATCGGCGGATGATGCACTCTTCTTCGCCTGCTTAATATTTCCCAAAGATGTGCTATCGGCCAATGCTTTTAAAAGCTGCAGCCGCGAGACAGGTTTCGGGATCAATACATCGACAGCCTGCGACTGCAAATCCGGATCAGATGCCGATAAAATAATTGGGCAACTCCAGCCATTTTCGCGAAGCGCAGACGCGATTTCGTGTCCTTTCAAATCCGGCATATCCTGATCCAAAAGCCAAGCCTGTACCTGATCTGTTGGAAGCGCCAGAGCCTGACGAGCGCTTCCCATAGGAATGCAATCAAGACCGAACAGCTTAAGATGTTTTGAAATAAATGCTTTATTCTCAGTATTTGTTTCGACGATTGCGACCCGCTTTAGGTCCGGGGGTAAAGACGGCCATTCTTGGAAGGCAATATCCTCTGAAACAAGTGGCAACTTTATCCCGAAACAAGATCCATGCCCGTGTTCTGAGTCGACCCAAATTTCTCCTCCCATAAGTTCAACCAGCCGTTTGGTGATTGTAAGCCCAAGTCCCGTACCTTCAAATTTTCGGGCAGAATGCTCTTCGACCTGATTGAACTGACCAAACACATGGTTCAATTTGGCCGCTGGAATGCCAATGCCAGTATCTTCGATCGTGATATGGATCTGCATAACATCAAATCTATCCAAATAGCCGTTCACACGCAGCGTGATCTGTCCTTCTTCGGTAAACTTAATCGCGTTGCCAATGATATTGGTCAATACCTGCCGAATACGGCCCGGATCACCGCGAAATTGCGATGGCAGGAAAAGATCGTAATCCACACCGATAAAAAGGCCTTTTTCTGTTGCCGTATGCTGAATCAGTGAAACCACTTCATGCACGGCGCGTTCGAGGTCGAAGACGTCATTTTTCAAATGCAGCCGATCAGCCTCAATTTTTGAATAGTCGAGAACATCATTGATGATCACCAACAAAGCCTCGCCCGAACTTCGAAGGGTCTCGACGTAAAGCTTTTGTTCGTCATCAAGCGTGGTATCCGCCAGAATCTGCGCCATTCCCACCACTCCGTTCATCGGCGTGCGTATTTCATGGCTCATATTGGCCAGAAACGTGGATTTGGCACGGTTTGCGGCCTCGGCTTTGGTCCGCGCAGCACTGAGACGCTGCTCATATCGCACCACAGAGGTGATGTTATGCGCCAAGCTAACCACATCCCCTTCGGGCCCACGTTGATCAACCACCCGCACAAATTGTCCGTTCCAAAGCTTGACCACCAATGGCTCGGGGTTATGCGACTGCCATCGGTCAAGCATGAATGCGCGCCATTGCGCGGGGTTTTGATCACCCGGATCGACGATCCCTTCCTCAGTCAAAAGTTGCAAAATCCTAGGATAGCTGATGCCCGGGCACACTTCTTTCAAACCTTCAAACGCATCCAGATAGGGATCGTTGGCAGCAACAAGCACATCATTTTCATCAAAAAAAGCAAACCCATCGCGAATTGCATCCATTGAAAGCCAAAGACGGCGTTCGGCAACAGCGACTTTTTGATTGGCCACGGTCAGATCCGAGCGAACCCGTTCATTTTCCGTCCGAACGGTTGCAACCTCGGCCCGCGTTTCCACAATTTCTTCGCTTAGACGGCGGGCATGCTTACCAAGTTTGCGATTGGCCGCAAAAAGCTCGGCCTGCTTGAGTTCAAGCAAACGTTCAGCCGCTAGACGAGCGCGGCGTTCTTCTGCCAGCCTTGGCGCTAAGCTCATGTCGGCTCCATCCCAGACGATAGGGATATTGCGCGAATCCGATAAAAAACCGTTTAAGTTCGAATGGAATAATAAACATACAGCGTTTTAAAGACGCGTCTTTGGCGTATTTTACACGCTAAAATGCTGGTATCATTTAGGAAAAAAGGGCCGGGCGGCCTGATATGCCTGCCGCCCGGCCCAGTTTTACTGCTACAGACGTTCAATCGCCAATGCGATTCCCTGACCGCCACCAATGCACATCGTGATCAATCCACGCTTACCGCCAATGCGTTCCAACTCATAAAGCGCTTTAATCGTGATAATTGCACCAGTGGCACCAACTGGGTGCCCCAAGGCAATAGCCCCTCCATTTGGATTGACCTGTTCGGGATCAAATCCCAGAGCGTTGGTGACCGCGAGCGCCTGCGCGGCAAAGGCTTCGTTGCTTTCAACGACATCGAAATCAGCGGCCGTCAGCCCAGTGCGCTTGAACAAGCGTTCCACCGCGGGAATGGGACCGATACCCATGACCTCAGGCCGGACGCCTGCATGGGCATAGCCAAGTACGCGCGCCTTTGGCGTGAGCCCAGCCGCCTTGGCCGCCTCAGCCGTTGCTAAAACCATGGCCGCCGCCCCATCGTTGATGCCGGATGCATTTCCCGCCGTGACGGTGCCATCCTTTTTGAATACCGTGCGCAATCCCGCAAGTGCATCCATCGAGGTCGCTTTGGGATGTTCATCCACATTAAATTGCACGGATTTACGTTTCACCTTGATGTCTACAGGAATGATCTGGCTGGCGAACCGGCCTTCTGCAATGGCGCGGGCAGCGCGGGTTTGGCTTTCCATGGCAAAGGCATCCTGTGCCTCTCGGGAGATACCATGTTCGTCCGCGACATTTTCAGCGGTAACGCCCATGTGGCCTGTTCCAAAGGGACAATTCAATGCGCCCAGCATCATATCCAAAGTGCGGACATCTCCCATCTTGGCACCCCACCTTTGATCCGGGATGATAAAGGGCGATCGGCTCATCGTCTCTGATCCGCCGGCCAGCGCAAAATCGGCATCTCCCAGCATCAGCGATTGCACGGCCGATACGATGGCCTGCGCGCCCGAACCGCAAAGCCTATTAACGTTCATCGCAGGGGCAGTGTCCGGCACCCCTGCCTGCATGGCGGCTGCACGGCTTAGATACATATCACGAGGCTGGGTGTTAATCACATGGCCAAAGACCACATGACCGATTTGCGCGCCCTCTACACCAGACCGTTCCAACGCGGCGCGGGCCACCGTCGCGCCCAGATCAATGGCCGTTGTTCCGGCCAACGATCCACCAAACGTCCCTATGGCCGTCCTAGCGCCATCCAAAATCACGATATCTTTGCTCATTGCGCACTCCTCTATAATTTGATCTTACCGCGTGATACGGCCATCTCTAAAGTGCCTCCACAGGGGCAGACCGCCGCGTAGTCTTAGCGCTTTACCAAGCGTATCAGAAAAAAAATGCTGGGTTTCCATTAAAAACGACAAGGCACCTCATCCAAGACACTGCCTAGTGCGTAAACACTACATCCAACAGTCAAAGAAAGACGGAATTTATGCCATTTGAAGCACGCCCAGCCGGTCCTCGAAAAATAGCTGTAATCGGAGGCGGTATCTCAGGCATGGGTGCTGCTCACATGCTGGCAGATGACAATCATATAACCTTGTTCGAGGCTGCCCCAAGGTTAGGTGGTCACGCGCGCACAGTCATTGCTGGTAAAAAAGGCGATCAACCCGTTGATATGGGCTTTATCGTATTTAATTACGCAAACTACCCGCACATGACACGCCTGTTCGAGGCGTTGGATGTGCCAGTCGTTCAGTCAGATATGAGCTTTGCTGCAAGCCTGCGCGGCGGGCGGCTGGAGTATGGCTTACGCAGCCTGCGCGCTTTGTTTGCACAGCCACAAAATGCGCTTAACCCGAGGTTTCTGCGTATGGTGCGTGACGTTATGTATTTTAACGCGAACGCGCTGAAACGATGCACCGACCGCAGCCAGTCCATAGGTGATTTTCTGGCTGATTTGGGGACCGGCGACTGGTTCCGCGACTTTTACCTGTTGCCTTTATCAGGTGCGATCTGGTCAACGCCTACAGAAAAAATTCTGGATTTTCCAGCCCACGCTCTGCTCCAGTTTTTTGAAAACCACGCGTTACTTCATCATTCCGGTCAGCATCAGTGGTACACCGTTCAGGGTGGATCAATTTCTTATGTGTCGCGGCTTGAAAGTGCTTTGATTGAACAAGGTGTCGAACTGCGAAAGGCGACACCAGTGGCCGGTGTTCGGCGTTCGCTGGCTGGCGTTTTCATTCGTCCTGTGGGCGGCGAAGAACAACGGTTTGATGATGTGATCTTCGCAACCCACTCAGACGATACGATGGCGCTGCTTTCGGACATCCGCCATGACGAATCGCGCGCTTTGGGAGCAATCCGATATCAGCCAAACGAGGTCGTCCTACACGCAGATCAGACCATTATGCCCAAGCGTCGTGCATGCTGGTCATCGTGGAATTATACCGAAGACAGTGGCAAGGTTATGAATCAAATCGATTTGACCTATTGGATGAATTGCCTTCAACCGATCCCCGAGGACGACCCGTTGTTTGTCACGCTCAATAGCACCCGCACTATCCGCGAGGATCTGATCCACGACAGCGTTACCATGCGCCACCCTGTCTTCGACATCGGTGCTCTTGACGCGCAAGGCGCTATCCGGGCCATGAATGGTACCAGCCGCACATGGTTCTGCGGAGCGTGGATGAAAAACGGTTTTCACGAAGACGGACTGTCCAGTGCTTTGGACACGGTTGAAGCTCTGCGGAGCAGATACGCAGTCGAGACCGCTGCATGACGCGTGTCGTTGAACACATCTCTGGCCACACCTTTCATGGTCGCAAAGGTTCATTGCAAAACGCCTTTCGATATTCCGTTGATTATGTGCTTTTGGATTCAGAAGATCAAAATCTGCAATCGCCTTGGCTATTTTCGCGCAATAGCAGAAATCTGACAGGGCTGAATGATCGTGATCATGGCGGTGCACCTAAAAACGGACGCGGTGCAATCTGGGCGCGTGACGTCCTCAAAGCCCACAACATACATGCCAAGGGTTCACTGCAATTGCTGGCACAGCCAAAAATATTTGGACATGTGTTTAATCCAGTTGCTTTCTGGTTGGCGCATGATGATCAAAATGCATTGGTTGCAGTCATCGCCGAAGTGTCTAACACTTTCGGAGACAGGCACAGCTATTTGGCAGTCAAACCTGATCGCAGTCCAATTACCCCACTTGATCGCGTGACCGCGCAAAAAATTTTCCATGTGTCGCCTTTCCAGCCCATTGATGGCTCGTACGAATTTCAATTTGCGATTACCCATCGCCACGTGGGAATTCGCATAAACTACGGACATGCCGCCGGAGGGCTGGTTGCGACGCTGACAGGCCCGCGTCGGCCCATGACAAGCTTGGGCATGTTGACAGCCATGGTCCGCCGTCCGCTTGGATCGCGCAGGGTGCTTGGCCTTATCCATTGGCAAGCGCTGAAGCTTTGGTGGAAGGGCGCAAAATATCACAGCCGTCCAGAACCACCGATCCAAGACGTTTCTGGTCCCAGCGGCCCGACTGCGGACAGATCGGTCTGATATCATGATGCATCTTGGTCGCTACGCTCTGATGGGTGGCGTTTTGTCGGCGGCAGGCCTGCCCCTCTATATCCATGCGCCCAAAGTATATGCTGACAGCTACGGTGTCAGTCTGGCCTCGCTTGGGGCGGTCTTATTTGGGTTACGCTTGCTGGACGTTGTGCAAGATCCCCTGCTTGGGCGACTGGCAAGCGCCTTGAAACACCGACGTGGGTTGGCAATAGCTGTGGCCTTTTTGGTGATGGCGTTAGGCATGTTGGGACTGCTTGGAATTGACCCGCCTGTCGCACCTTTATCATGGTTTGCCTTAACGCTGACGCTTGTATTTTCGGCCTTCAGTTTTTTGACGATCTGTTTTTACGCGCAGGGCGCCGCACGGGGCGAGGCGATGGCCCACGGTGGCCACGTGCAGCTTGCCCGCTGGCGCGAGACCGGTGCATTGACGGGGGTGTGCTTGGCCGCAATCCTGCCCACAATCTTGTCCGGCTACGCAGGGTTTGCGGTTATTTTTGCCATTGCATGCGGGGCTGCAACCTTCGCGATGAGGCGGGAATGGCAACCCCTGCCCACCAGTGCAGACAATGACTTTGGAACCGTCTTGAAGGACCAGATCGCGCGCCGCCTTCTGCTGGTTGCTTTGTTGAATGCAGCACCTGTGGCGGTCAGCTCTACACTGTTTTTGTTTTTTGTAGAAAGCCGTCTCGCCGCGCCTGGTTGGGAAGGGCCGTTGCTGTTGGTATTTTTTCTGTCCGCTGCGGTGGCTGCACCGGTTTGGGGGGCGCTGGCAATGCGCCATCCTCCGCGGCGGGTTTTGCTATGGGGAATGGGCCTAGCAGTGGCCAGCTTTTCACTGGCGTTGACATTGGGACCAGGGGACCAGTGGATTTTTGCGATCGTCTGCCTGACCTCGGGTGCAGCCCTTGGCGCAGACCTCACATTGCTGCCAGCCCTGTTTTCCCGGCGCATGGCGCAAATTGCCCCAGACGCAGCACAAGGCTTCGCTTTGTGGAGTTTTGCGTCCAAATTCACTTTGGCACTTGCGGCTGTGCTCATCTTTCCACTGCTTGATCTTGCCGGCTTTGTCTCAGGTACGGAAAACACGGCATCCGCACTTACCACGCTGAGCCTGCTTTATGCTGCGGCACCATGTGTATTGAAACTTGGGGCCATGGCGCTTTTGGCGACAACATCTTTGAGCGACCACCAGATGGAGCCTCCACGATGAGAGAATGGCACAACAAACGCTACTGGATCGTCGGTGCCAGTGAAGGTCTTGGGGCAGCGCTTGCCCATGAAATGAGTGCAGCAGGCGCACATTTGATCCTCTCTGCTCGCAACCGCAAAAAGCTGGAGGACCTCGCGCAGACGCTTCCTGGCACAGCCGAGGTTATACCGCTGGATTTGGCGGATGGTGCTGCGGTGCGGGCTGTGGCCGCTGAAATTGGTCTTTTGGATGGAGTCGTGCACATGGCCGGCGTTTACTGGCCCATGCCCGCAACGCAATGGAACGCCGATGATGCCGAAGCCATGGCCGATATAAACTTTATGGGTGCCATAAGATTGATGGGTGCGATCACGCCCGATATGGTTGCGCGGGGCAGAGGGCATATCGTCATCACTGGATCCTTGTCAGGATTTCGTGGTCTGCCCGGCGCAATCGGTTATGCTGCATCCAAAGCCGGCACTATGGTGCTTGCAGAAAGTATGCACGCGGACTTGCGCGGCACCGGGGTAGATGTGCAACTGATCAATCCGGGATTTATTCGCACACGCCTGACGGACAAAAACGACTTTTCTATGCCATTCATTCTGGATCCAGAGCCCGCCGCAAAGATCTATTTCCGGCACATGAACACCCGCAAGTTTCAGCGCAGTTTCCCGCGCCTGTTTTCATGGTTTTTTCGAGGGGGTCTGTTTTTACCAGACTGGCTCTACTACCGCATCTTTAGTTGATGCAGGCCCACTGAACCAGCTTGAGCAGGCAGAATGTTCGAAAACGTCAACCCATACCGGCTGTGACCCTTGGTTGATGTGTCATTTGACCAGACCGTTAACGTAAAGACCGACCTTTAAGAATTGCATCAGCACCAAACCGAGCGCGGATTTTGTCTGTGGCCCGCTCGGCCTGACCGCGTTGCGCAGCTGTGGGATCCAACAAATCACCCAGGCGGTCCGCCTGATCCGCATCACTTAAATCTGACAAGCCCGCACCCAATAAACGGAATGGCGCTTTGTGCAGTTCGGCATCCAAAAGGCCACTGGCCGTGCGGTACATCGTATCCGCCATTTGCGTTGCATCCCGCAGTGCAAGACGCCTGGAAATCAGGGAAAAATCAGCTTTTTTCAGTTTCAGTGTAACGACCCGACCTGCACGCCCTTTGGCTTTGGCCCGATCAGACACCTTTTCGCACATTCGCCAAAGATGGCCGTCCAAAAGCTCGGGGTCCGATACGTCTTCGTGGAATGTCGTTTCATTGCTGATCGACTTCATCGGTGTGTGTGCGGAAACCCGTCGACGATCTTTGCCCCGTGCAAGATGCCACAATCGTTCGCCCATGCTGCCAAAACGTGCGGTAAGATCGGGTTTATCCCACCGCAACAGATCCTCGAATGTGCGGATACCAGCCTGATCCAGCGCCGTCTGCGTGGTTGCACCGACACCCCAGATCAAGCGGACCGGACGGGGGCGCAGAAACTCTGCCGTTTCAGCCCGGCCGATAACGGCAAACCCATGGGGCTTATCAAGATCAGAGGCGATTTTGGCTAGAAACTTGTTATGTGAAAGCCCGATAGACCCTGTCAGCCCAAGTTCATCGCGCATACGCACCACCAATTGCGCAAGCATTACAGCAGGCGGCGCGCCGTGAACGCGTTCAGTCCCACTAAGATCCAAAAAAGCCTCGTCCAGCGAAAGCGGCTCAATCGACGGTGTCAGAGCATCCATAAGGCCGCGTATTGCACGGCTGGCTTCCGCGTAGACCTGCATCCTTGGTCTGACAACCTCTGCATCCGGACACAGCTTGAGCGCTTGAAACATCGGCATGGCCGAACGGACGCCACGAATACGCGCGATATAACAGGCTGTCGAGACGACTCCACGCCGCCCCCCCCCGATAATAACCGGCTTATCAGCCAGGGCGGGATTGTCCCGCTTTTCGACGCTGGCGTAAAATGCATCACAATCCATATGCGCAATTGATAGCTGCCTGAGTTCCCGATGCGCCACCACGCGTGGTGTTCCACACGACGGACAACGCCGTCCGGTCTCAAATTGGGTCAGGCAATCGCGGCATAAAACAGGCATGAAATCAGAGTATCCAAATTTTAAAAGAAGCGCGAGACGTCGTGAATTGTTAATAGCTTTCACGATGTTGTGACTGGAAATAAAAAAACGATGGCGCTTAGTTCATAACTTGCAAGGTCAAGCTATTTATTGAAAAAATCT
>JAQXDR010000185.1 GCA_029251265.1 Pseudoprimorskyibacter sp.
ATGGGTGAGGCTCAGATCCTCTGTCGACACCCCACCAGTGTCTCGATGTGCTGTGATCCATTTGTTCAGCGACGACATGCCCACACCCAGATCCTCCGCCACCTCTGTCAGCCCATTGGTCAGAGCGATCCGCGTCGCATCATGGCGGAATTCGTCCGCCCGTTTCAGGCCCGCTCGCCAGTGTGCTTGAACCAATGGCGCGCATGGCTCCCTTCGTCACCTTTGTTGCACTAAATGCTATCAAACGGGCGGCATCAAACCGCCACAAGACTGTTTTTCTACCAAAAAAATATCAATATGCCTCTATCATATGCAGGTTGCAGCACGTTCTCGACTTTGACGAAAACATGCCGCGGCACATCTATAATCCATGGTAATCTAGATCCAAAGTATAAGCGGGTCATGCTGACTAAATTGGATAACAACCAGCTGTCAGTCACACTACAAAATTTCGATTTTTTCTTAACAGATCGCTATGTTTTTTTCTCTGGTACTCAGGTGTTTTGCAGGCTATCCGCGCACGACTGGTTCAAGGGGTCTACTATGATGTCAATGCAAGCCAAAGACGTCTATGGCGTTTCGCAGTGGGGCCGCGGTTTAATAGACATAACCCAGCAGGGAGATATCGGGCTGCGTAACCCACGGATGCCAGATCAGGCTGCTGTGGCCTTGCCCGCCATTCTTGAGGAACTGAACGAGCGCGGTATAAAATCACCCGTGCTGCTGCGTGTAGCTGCTTATTTGGAGCAAGAAATAGCACGATTGAATACGGCATTCGCACAAGCAATCACGAAAACTGGCTATCAATCGGTTTATCGCGGCGTTTTTCCCATCAAAGTGAACCAACAGGCCCAAGTCATTGACCGTATCGTTGATATCGGCCGCCCTTGGGGCTTTGGTCTTGAGGCAGGGTCAAAGCCTGAATTGGTCATTGCTTTAGCACATCGTCTGTCGCACGACGCCCTGATTGTCTGTAATGGCGTCAAAGATGCCGAATTCCTGCGCCTGGCAATCCTGTCTCGGAAACTGGGCTTCAATACTGTTATTGTGCTGGAAAGCCCTAAAGAAGCTGAAACTGTTGTCGAAGTGACCAAACAGCTTGGCATCGAACCCTTGTTGGGTGTGCGTGTCAAACTGACCAATCAGATCAGTGGGAAATGGGAAGAAAGCTCTGGCGACAGGTCCACATTTGGAATGAACACGGATCAGCTTTTGCGGGTCGTGGACATGCTGCGCGGCAAGGGTCTTCTGCATTGTCTAAAGTTGCAGCACAGTCATCTGGGCAGCCAGGTGTCCGATGTGAATGATGTGCGGCGCGCTGTGACCGAGGCGTGCAGATATTACACGGAATTATGCGCAGAGGGCGTTCCCCTGACCCATCTTGATCTGGGCGGTGGTCTCGGGGTCGACTACACGGGCGAAAAACGCGCTGGTGAGAATTCGATCAACTATACGGTCGAGGAATACGCCGCCAATATTGTAGAAACAGTCGGCTATGCGATGGATTCGGCAAATGTCAGCCATCCCACCATCGTTACTGAAAGCGGACGGGCCGTGGTCGCAACATCGTCGATGCTGCTTTTCAATGTCTTGGAGGCAACGCTCTATGATGCGCCCGATGCACCAGAAGTTGACCCCGATGACCATCATCTTGTCCATGATCTGGCGGCTGTGGCAGGTTATTTGACGACCCCGCGTGTTCAGGAATGCTGGAATGACGCCCGTTTTTATCGTGATGAACTGCGGGCGCTGTTCAGACGTGGTCATGTGGATCTTCGTCAGATGGCACGTGCCGAACGGATATATTTGCGGCTGATGGCCCGGATCAAGGCGCTTGTAGCTGCCGAAGATACCAGTGCGCTGGCTGATCAGATGGCGCAGGTGGCCGACATTTATCACTGCAATTTCTCTTTGTTTCAGTCTTTGCCAGACGTCTGGGCCATCGATCAGCTTCATCCAATTGCTCCACTACAAATGCTGGATCAACCACCAGATCGACGGGCCATTTTATCCGACATCACTTGCGACAGCGATGGCCGCATTGACCGCTTTATTCTCGCAGATGGTCTGGCACCGTCATTGCCAGTGCATGATTTGCCAGATGACCGGCCGTATTATCTTGGGGTGTTTTTTGTCGGTGCATATCAGGAAACACTGGGGGATCTGCACAACCTCTTCGGCGATACCAATGTCGTTACCATTGACTTGCGCAGTGATGGCGGATTTGACCTGCTTCACGAACAAGAAGGTGATACGATCGCACAGGTCATGACCTACGTCGAATTTGATCCAGTTGATTGCATCGCTGCTTTCCGCAGCATTCTAGAAGGCGCAATCTCGGCCAAACAAGTCACACCGCGGGAACGAAAACAGATTATGTCCGCGTATCGCGAGTCCATCACGGGCTACACGTATTACGAATAATCCCAGCCACGAGGAGCATCAAAATGGGCAAGACCTTGGTCGTCGGCGCCGGAGGCGTTAGCCATGCCGCAGTACATAAAATGGCCATGAACGCGGATATCTTTACGGAAATCACGCTGGCCAGTCGTACAAAATCCAAATGTGATGCCATTGCCGCAAGTGTACTGGCCCGCACCGGCGTACAAATCGCAACAGCCGCTTTGGATGCGATGGATATATCCGCAACCGTTGCCCTGATCCGGCAGACCAACGCAGATTTGCTGGTCAACCTTGCGTTGCCCTATCAGGATTTGGTGCTGATGGAGGCCTGCCTGCAAGCAGGATGTCATTATCTGGACACCGCGAACTACGAGCCCGAAGACGAAGCGAAATTTGAATACCACTGGCAATGGGCGTATCAGGAAAAATTCCAAAAGGCTGGCCTTACCGCCATTCTCGGCTCGGGTTTTGACCCGGGTGTGACATCAGTATTTGCAACATGGCTGAAAAAGCACAAGCTGTCTGGCATTCGTCAAATTGATATTCTGGATTGCAACGGCGGTGATAACGGTCAGGCCTTTGCCACCAATTTCAACCCGGAAATCAATCTGCGCGAAGTCTTGGCCGATGCCCGGCATTGGGAGCATGGCGATTGGTATGTGACACCAGCGATGACCCATAAGGTCGCCTATGATTTCCCCGAAGTCGGGGAAAAAAATATGTATCTGATGTATCATGAGGAACTGGAGAGCCTGTCCACCCATTTTCCGGAAATCGAGCGCGCCCGCTTTTGGATGACATTCGGGGATGCCTACATCATGCACGCAACCGTCCTGCAAAATGTCGGGATGACCCGTATCGATCCGGTGATGCATGACGGTCGAGAAATCATTCCGATCCAATTCCTGAAAACGCTGCTGCCTGATCCGGGTGATCTGGGTGCCAAGACCACTGGGAAAACATGCATCGGTGATATCGCGACCGGTCCGGCCCAAGACGGATCAGGAGAAAAGACTTTCTACATCTATAATATTTGTGATCACGAAGTGTGCTTTGCCGAGGTAGGCTCTCAGGCGGTTAGCTACACGACCGGCGTTCCTGCAATGATTGGGGCAGCTCAGGTGCTAAAAGGTAATTGGATCCAGCCAGGTGTTTGGAATATGGAACAATTAGACCCAGACGATTTTATGGACATGCTAAACGCGCATGGTCTGCCCTGGCAGGTTCATGAACTTTCAGAACCGGTCACCTTTTGACCAACTGAAAACGGTATACGATGCATAAATGTTGGCGGGGTAACTGGTCCAATTTCCGAAGAAACGACACCCCGTCCTCACCGGAGGTTTTACAATGTCTGACTTGATGCCCACCCAAGCCGGGGCCCCCGGTGCCTTTGCACAGTTTGACCTGTTCCGCGTTCCCTCGCCCTGTTTCGTCGTGGACGAGGCTGCCATTGCGCATAACCTTGCAATTCTCGCAGATGTCCAAACCCGCTCAGGGGCGCATGTGCTCGCGGCGCTCAAGGCCTTTTCGATGTTCTCTTTGGCATCCCTTGTGCGCCAACATCTACATGGCACCTGCGCCAGCGGGATATATGAAGCCCGACTGGGACGGGAATCCTATGGTGGAACCGTCGCAACATATTGTGCAGCCTACAAAGACAGCGATATCAACCAAATCCTCTCTTTGTCAGACCATGTGATCTTCAACAGCCCTGCACAAAAGGATCGTTTCCTGTCGCGGGCGCAGGCTATGGGCGTCAGTATAGGTCTGCGTATCAACCCCCAACATTCAGAAGGGGAAATCCCCAAATATGATCCCTGTGCGCAGGGCTCTCGGCTTGGCACTCCGATCCATCAACTGACAACCGACGCCCTTGATGGCGTCGACGGCCTCCATATGCATACGCTGTGCGAACAGGGCTTTGCGCCCTTGTTGAGGACATGGAAAGCGGTGGCACCGTCTGTGGAAAGCTATCTTCCAAATCTCAAATGGCTGAATTTTGGCGGCGGTCACCACATCACCCGCCCAGATTATGACCGCGAGGGACTGATCCGTTTTGTGCGCGACATACGCAGCCAACACAACGTGGATGTTTATCTGGAACCTGGTGAAGCAGTGGCTCTTGATGCAGGTATCTTGGTTGGCGAAATTCTGGACCTGCCCCAAAATGAGATAGATCTGGCCATTACCGACATCTCTGCCACATGCCACATGCCAGATGTGATCGAGGCCCCCTATCGACCTGCCCTTTTGGGCGAAACCAGCTCTGGCCACACATATCGCCTTGGGGGCCCCTCCTGTCTGGCCGGAGATGTCATCGGGGATTATACATATCCCACCCCTTTACACATCGGGCAGCGGATCGCCTTTTTGGACCAGGCCCATTATTCAATGGTCAAAACGAATACATTCAACGGTGTTCCCCTGCCCGCTATTGCCCTGTGGAATAGCAAGACGGATCATCTTAGAATTGTAAAAACATTTGACTATGAGGACTTCAAGGGACGGCTGTCATGACCCCATTTCTGGACAGCGAACTATCCGCAGACGAACGGGGTCCACGGGCGCGCTTTCACGTGATCCCGATGCCCTTGGAACGGACGGTCAGCTACGGTTCAGGGACGGCAAAAGGACCGCAGGCAATCCTTGCCGCCTCAAACGAGTTGGAAAGACTATGCATGGGCACCGAGGCGTGCGCTCATGGGATATTTACAGAACCCGAGGTTGACTGTACCGGACCGCTGCCTCAGGTCATGTCGCGTCTGGCGTTGCGTACTAAAAATTCAGTGCAACAAGGGGCCATCCCTGTCACCTTGGGGGGGGAACATTCCCTAAGCTATGGAGCCGTAACCGGGGTTATCGAAGCGCTTGGCTGTCAGGTTGGTGTGCTCCAGATTGATGCCCATGCCGACCTGCGTATCGCATATCAGGGTGAACCGCACAGCCATGCCAGTGTAATGAATTTGCTCGCTCAAGACGGCGTGCGCCTTGCGCAATTTGGGGTCAGGGCACTCTGCGCACAAGAGGTTGCAAACCGTCATAGAAATAAGGTGTTTTATGTGGATGCAGAAGATCTTGTGACAAACGGACGTCATGCCGTGGACCTGCCTGATGATTTTCCAGAAGATGTCTACATCAGCTTTGACGTCGATGGACTGGATCCATCCATCATGCCTGCCACGGGCACTCCGGTACCGGGTGGACTGGGTTATTATCAAGCACTGCATCTTGTGGAACACGCGTTGAAAGGCCGTCGCTGCGTTGGTTTGGATGTTGTCGAACTGGCGCCCAACGGAAACGCCGCTTGGGATTTTACGGCAGCGCAAATTGTCTATCGTCTGATGACGATTGCACAGCAGGCCAGCGTCTGACACCTCTTTTGTGCCACAAGCGCGCGTGTGAACAAGTTGAGCCAGCATTATAAAGCGGTGAGATGACCGAAACGAAGGTATCCGTTTGCTCTGGTCGCTCTGGCGTGTTGTTACGAGCGTTTTTAAGCTAGGAAAAGAGTTCGTCCAGCCGTGTGATTTTGTGGTTGCGATTTTGGCGAGAACCCAAGCGAGCCGGGCTTGGGGATCGACACCCCTGAACTTGGCGGTTTCGATCACAGTATAGGCGATGGCAGCCGTTTCGCCGCCGCCCTTGGAGCCCACAAAGAGGAGTCTTTTCGACCCAAAGCCACACAGCGGATCGACCGCTTGGCTGAATGATTGTCGATCTCCAAATGATCGTTTTCCAGATAGCTGCGCATTTTTTCATGTTGTCAGGGGCATAACGGATGGCTTTGGCCAATTCGGATTTGCCCGAGATGCGATTTCGCTGGGCAGCCAGCCACACCTCCAGCGCCCATGGCAGCGCTTATGCCGGAGATGAAGCCAACCCATCAATCTCAAGAGCATCATCCGAAAAATCAGCGGCAAACCAAGGGTCGCGAAGCCATTTGCGGATCAAATTGGCATTCATCGAATAGCACCCGACAACCTGCGTCCTTGTCGGCCGAAGGAGCAATGCAATTACATCCTGATGAACTTTGCATCAGGTCAACCATGTGATCGCAACAATCAAAACCAGATTCAACGTCATAACCGGTGCCCAGAGCCGGCGTTCTGGCACCGAAGGCGTAATCCAGTTCAGCACAGTTGTGATCAAGATGACGCCCATCGCCGGCCAAATTGTCCAACTTGGCCAATGTGGCCAGTACCCCTCTATCGACAAGACAGCCAAGGCAATTGCACCTAGAATAATAATAGAAACTGCCGCAGCAATCCGCCCTGTACGTGGCAAAGCCCCGTCGATCTGGCCCCCTTGGGTCAGCCGCCCCCAAGGGGCGCCAAAGATTAATGCAAACTGAAACCCGATTGCCCCCAAGAGGGTCAAACAAAAAACATAGACCATGACACTCTACCAGACGCTACAAATAAAATTCTGACAAATCGCTGCCAGTAACAGACATTTTTTGCAAAAAAGCAGGGTCCATGTGCTGATGGCCCCCGCCCGATCACGAATATCAATTGGTGTGTAATTGGTTTTGGGTCAACCAAACAACTCCGAAAAGAAGAAGCCCCGCTGACAGAGCGCTGGCGATTGTCCGCACAGTATTCCAGAATGTCCAGCGGGGTACATATGTTTGCATCCAATAGTCCCGCGTGGAACCTGAAGTCGTCTCCATGCCAGCCAACGCTTCATTCATTGGGACATTAAAGAAAACGGTGACGCAGAAACATCCGACGATGTAGACAAGCCCGGCCATCATGACCAGTGTTCCACCCAAGCCAGACAGCCCAAAAGCACCGTAGCCTGCGATAATCAATGATGCGGCGGTCATCCCCAGCAACAAGGTCATAAAGACCCATCGGAAGACCTCCCGATTTATAACTTGCATGGCTTCAACACCGCCATGTCCACCGGTGAGCGCAAGAGAACGCATGATAAAATCGGAAAAAGCGAGAAAAACGCCACTGACAAGTGCATAGGCAATGATGGCCAGTTGAAGAGCGATAGAGATGAAGGGTGACACTTGATTGTCCTTGTCTGAAAAAAAGAGTTCGCGGCGCGCCATACGAGCCCGCCGCGTTTTGTCATGCTGTGCCCGAGCGACCAAGCAGGCGCCGGCGGAAAGCAAAAAGGCATAAAACTGCAATCACGATTTCCAAGATCAACGCCCAGATGATACCGGTCGAGGGAAGACCGTCGAGCGCAATCCCGATAACGCGACCTGCGGGAAAGGCCAGAAATACAACGAGCGTTGCGGTCACAGCCAATTGTGCCAGCGCCGAGCGCCATACGCCCAACAGAATGAGACTACCGAATGCAACCAAGCCAGCACCAGGTGCGCGCAGCTCGCTCAACAAGTTTGGATCATTGCCAATTGTGATGCCGTAGCCTGCATAGAAGACATGCGGCATCACCGTGATCATGCCCCCGATCACAGTTGCCGTCAGACCAGAAATGAACAGCGCACTTTTCTCAAAATAATTGAACGTCATACGACTATCCTTGCAAAAGTTCTGGGAATTAAGCAGCTATGGTCCAAGTACCTGACTTTGCAGCTACCGCTGCATAATCGGTAAAATCCCGTGCTGGCCGACCAAGAGCACGTTCGACACCATCACTTGTGTGCGCGTTCCGTCCATCCAGGGTTTCTCGGGCAATCGAGGTGAAAACATCTGCCACAAATTCACCGCCAGAGGCCGCAATATACGCGTGGAAATCCTCGAATGTGATTGGAACATGCTGAATATGACGGCCTAGTGTGTCCGACAGCACCCCTGCCATTTCCGCAAAAGTCATCAATCTTGGGCCAGTGACCTCATAACGTTGGCCCAGGTGCCCTTCTTCTGTCAGTGCGGCTACGACGACATCGGCGATATCATCAATGTCGATGATTGGCTCGAGGATGTCACCACCGGGCATAGGCAGTACCCCACCGAGAATCGGATCACGCAGATAACCTTCGCTAAAGTTTTGGGCAAACCAGGCGGCCCGCACGATCGTGAAAGGCAAACCCGAGTTGCGCACAACATCCTCACCCATACTTGCGAAATGTTCGCCACGGCCAGAAAGCAGCACGATGTGCTCAAGTCCGCTTTGTTTCACAACGGTGGTAAAGGCCTCTAGTTTCTCGACAGCGCCTGGAAAGGCCAGATCGGGAAAATAGGTGACATAGGCTTTGGAAACACCGCTGAGCACCGGGGCCCAAGTGGCTTGATCCTCCCAGTCGAACGGGGTGTCAGAGCTTCGTGAGCCGCGACGTACGGCCACGCCATTGGCTTCAAGTTTATCGGCGACCCGCGATCCAGTTTTGCCGGTGGCGCCGATGATAAGGATGGGTTGATCAGTCATTTTCTTAATCCATTGGTTGTCGTTGATGGCCAATGTTTAGAAGGACAGAAGGGTGCCAGTATTGACAGAAAACGCCAGTATTTTGACATCTATGGCCAACCGCTCTGGCTAAAACGAGTCAATCTGGCAGATCGAAACGTATCCGTTCCAACAAAAGACCCGTAGCCAATGGCGTCACTACTTCAAGGATTTGCGATAGATCGCGGGTGTCACCCCCATCCATCTTTTGAACGCGCGGTTGAACGCACTTTGTTCTGAATATCCGGTCAGAAAGGCAATCTCAGACAAGGCATAGCGTTTCTCTTGCAACATGGCCGTCGCGATTTCGCGGCGTGTCTCTTCGGTCAGCGTTTGAAAACTCAAACCCTGCTCGGAAAGGCGTCGGTGAAAAGACCGAGCGCTTAGTCCCAGCTTGTGGGCAATATCGGCCATCTTGGGCAAACCCTCACTCAGCGCCCGCGCAATTTCGCTTTTTGTGTGTGACTGCAAAGCCGGCGTCTCGTCAATCTGGGAAAGCTTTTGGTCCAGATGCGATACAAGAAACCGCGTGATGCCTTCATCGCCAAGCAAATTGGGCTGGGACAGTGACTCAGGCGACAAAAGCATCGCGTCCCTGTCAGCCCCGAACTGAACCGGACAGCCGAAATAAGCTTCGTGATGATCTATTGATTTAGGCGCGGCATGTTTGAAACAAATCTTCAGTGGAGCGAAGGGTCTGGGTGAAACCTGCCGGCAGAGCGATACACCACTGGCTAAATCTGCCTCTATCGAAATTCGCATGCCAAGCCGTCGCGGTCCCTTGCGGTGTTCGATAAAAAGCATGCCGTCGCTGGTGTCCTGCATCTCGTATCGTGCAACGCTGGTCCACAGACGCCAGTATCTTTCAACGCGTAAAAATGACCCCAACAGATTGGGTGCTGCCTTCCACGCAAGGCCAAGGGCGCCATATTCATCCGGACGCATCGCCTTACCTATGATCAAAGGCCAAGACGTCACATCTCTTTGCGACGCTATCAGCTCAATCATTCCATAGAAGTCATCTTCGTCCAGCATATGCTGCGGGTCCCACGGACCCTCAATATCCAGGCCAACAAAATTAAGCGTGGCTCTTGCGTCGATTGTATCGCCTGCAACGCCGACAATCTTTCTTGCAAAGAGTGAAGTGACTTGGCCCATTTCGTTAGACTAAGTCCTGACTGCGCACATTCCAAGTCCCCCAACAGCGCCGACTCTTACAAAAAGACCTGCAACGTTGGGGCAGTCGACACGCATGATGTGCAGCAGGCCTTATTTAGCAGCCACACAGACGGGTATCTTGCGCGCACGGGTCTGGTCACCAGGCGGCATGCGCAACGCTTCTTGAAATCAGCACACAGTGCAAAAGGTCGAGAATGGATTGGTCCGAAACTGACGGTTTACTGAACCACTCCGCGCAAAAGCGCAATTAGCTTGTCAACGTCTTCCTGCCCCAGGCGGGACTGATATTCAGCATCTTGATCTTGCACTTCCTGCCGGATTTGCATCATGCGCTTTTTGCCCAATGCAGTGGGAAGCAAGTTAATCTTGCGATGATCGGACTGCGCCACCTGTCTGTGAACCAAGCCGTCCGAAACCATCCGATCCACCAATTTGGTCAAGGTCGGCGGATTCATCAGGACGACCTCGGCCAGCTGCCCCATGGTCAGGCGTTGGCCCACTTCCAAGGTTTCAAGAATGCGCCATGCTTCAATCTGAATGCCATGCCGCTTGAGGCGCACGCTTAGTGATGCCGACATTTTGCGATGTGCCGCAGCTAATGCGTAGGATAGATAATCCTGAATGGAATTTGGGGTCGTTTGCATTGGAGCACCTGTGTTTGTCGACCAGAATTTATTTGACTTGGAAAGTAAAATCAAATGGTATGTGAAGGCTTCCGTTAGGCTTGGAAAAGGTAGCCACTTTGACACCGCTTTTGGCCGTACCGACTGAACTTGAGGAGCTGCGCGATGACCCTGTATTGCGCGGCAAGGGCACGTATCGAATTGCTCTTCTCATACCGCTTTGTGGCGCAGCAGGTCTTTGGGCACCATCCTGCATCTCAAGCGCCCAGGTTGCAGTCGAAGAGCTGAACCGAACAAACGGCATCGATGGACGCAAAGTACAGCTGATTATGATAGACGCTGCAATGGAGGCCAGCATTTCCATTGAAGAAACCGTCAACGACCTGATTGAAACAGACTCGATCGACGCAATCGTGGGGATGCATCTCAGTTCAGTTCGCCATCGTCTTAGCAAGATTGTCCGTCAGCGCATTCCCTACATCTACACACCCCTTTATGAAGGCGGAGAGCGTACGGACGGCTTGTTTGCCATTGGGGAAACACCCGATGAACAGCTTGGTCCGTCGTTGGAACACCTCCAGAATGAATATCACCCCCGAAGTTGGGCCTTGATAGGCAACGACTATGTCTGGCCCCGAACGTCCCACAATTATGCCAAAGCAAAGCTTCAAGAAATGGCCGTTGGATTGGCGTATGAAAAATACCTGCCTTTTGGCCTAAAGAGCATGAACCAGTTCGTTGAAGAAATCGCTAGATCAGGTGCAGAGGCGGTCCTGATCTCTTTGATTGGTCAGGACGCTGTCACATTCAATCGCGCATTTGGAAAGGCCAAGCTGGACGATCGCATTATCCGCTTGTCATGCGCTCTGGATGAGAACGGTTTGCTTGGATGCGGGGCCAGCAACAGCAAGCGAATGTTCGCAGCCTCATCCTATTTTGGCGGACTTCCAACCGAGGCAAACGCAGCCTTCAAGGAAAAATATTATAGGGTGCATGGCGATCAAGCCCCAGTTTTGAACACCTTGGGGCAATCTACCTATGAGGGCGTGCATTTTTTGGCTGGCCTGATGCAGCGCCATGCAGCCGTCTGGCGTGAACACAATGTTTTTGACGCTCTGCCAGTGATTTATAGAAGCGGGCGCAAACAATCGTCTTTTAACAAAAGTGAACGGGCACCTATTTACCTTGCACGGGCTGATGGACTTAACTTGGAAGTTATAAAAGAACTATAAAACATAATGTTAAATAAATTTCGTTTCCTTTTCAAATAAATTACTTGAAAAGGAAACGAAATTCCCTCACGTTTTGACGGTCAAATAGATCACAGGCCATAGGTCTGACAATTGATCAAATGGGGGGAATTGCCTTGGCTTGGGTAATCACGCTGGTTTTACTGGTTGTCGTCGCACTGATCGCAATCTGGTTTCTGCAAAGATATTACGCAAAAGCAACTTTGGACGCTGCGCTGGTCAGAACCGGTTTTGGAGGGCGTCGTGTTATTACCGACGGTGGCTGTTTGTCGTTGCCCATTTTGCATCAGATTCAAAAGGTCTCCATGGGGGCGCTGGCCTTCTCCATCAGCCGCGAGGGCCGCGACGCCGTCCTGACGCGAGACAAGATGCGGGCCGATGTGCAGTTTGAATTTGAACTTCGAGTGGCCCCGACAGATGATGGGATAGCAACAGCAGCGCAGGCTTTGGGATCGCGGATCGCACGTGGTGGAGACACGGTCAAAGATGTCTTCGCGGGCTCGCTTGTCGACGCCATTCAACGCGCAGCCGCGGTGCGCACGTTAGAAGAAATACACCTCGACCGATCAGGCTTTTCCGCAGATGTCGCGGACATTATTGAAACCCAGTCCGCAAAGCTGGGCCTGACCCTTTTATCAGTCTCATTGATTACTGTTGATCAAAGTGACTTAAGCCAATGGAATGAAAACAACGCCTTTAACGCGCAAGGCATGCGACAGCTGGCGGAGTTGGTTGCGCATCAACGCAAGGAACGTATTCGGATCGAAACCGAAGCAGAGGTTGCCGTTCGTGAAAGCCACCTGGTGCAGCATCAGCGGCAGTTAGAGTTGCAACGCGCAGAACGCGAATCTGAAATTGCACAGAAAGAACATCTGGCCAAGCTCGAGGCAGATGCAAAATCTCGCGAGGAAATGGCCCGAGACGCAGCAAAGCTCGCCAGTGAAACCACCCGAATTGACTCTGAAAAACGGTTGAAGGTGCGGCAAGTGGAAAGCGACGAGACCCTGCGCAAAGCTGAGATGGCCGCCATTCGCACACTGGAAGAGGAAAAAATCGAGAACGGTATTTTGATTGCGCGAAAAAGGGCATCAGAAGCCGAAGCACTTGCAGAGGAAGAGAAAGCGCGTGCTCAGGTCATTCTGGCATCAGAAAACGTTCAAGCCCAGAAAGAACGGGCAATCGCAGAACGCGAACGCGAAATCGCAGGCCTGAAACAACAAAAAGAGTTGGAACTGGAAAGTGCGCGGGTCAAGCGAGACGTTGAGACACTGCTAGAAAAAGCCAAGGCGGACGCCACAGCAAAAACCAAAGCCAGCGAAGCCGAACGCGCCAGCATGGAAGCCGAGGCTGCCGGGCGCGTTGCCCTGAATCAAGCCGAAAACACGCTTGGGGATGCAGTGATCCGAATGCGCTTGGAAGAGCGCAAACTTGACCGCTTACCAGAAATCATGACGCAGATGATGAAGCCCGTTGAAAAGATCGACTCGATCAAGATCAACCAGATCTCTGGCGCTGGTGGCGTCGGTGGGTCAGGCGCAAGTGACGGCGTGGATGGCGCATTTGGCGCCGCAATGGACCAGATCTTGGGCATGGCGGTGCGCCTGCCCGCGATGAAGCAAATGGGCGAAGAAATCGGACTTGATTTCGATTCCAACCTTGCGGGTCGGACAGCCGATTATGCCAACCGGATCAAAGATAAATCAAAAACCGACAAGTGACGGGCAAAGCCGTCCGCAATCCAACAGGAATGACATTAGAGAGGAAACTGATATGTCACTGAACCGTCGAAATTTTCTGACCAGTACGGCAGCCCTGGCAGGTGCGTTGACGCTGCCCCGCGTGGCAATGGCCGCGGACACGATCAAACTGGGTTCAATCTTGGATGTCTCGGGCATCTTTGATGCCTACGGCAAGCCTATGAACATGGGTATGCGTTTGGCCGTGGGGGAAATCAACGCAGCTGGCGGTTTATTGGGCAAGCAGGTCGAAATCGTCGCCTATGATACTCAATCCGATATGGCGCTATATTCGCAGTACGGTCAGCAACTCACCCGCCGGGACAAGGTGGACGTGGTGCACGGTGGCATTCTGTCTGCGTCACGCGAAGCGATCCGTCAGACAATGCGCAAAACCAAGACGCCCTATTTCTACAACGTCCTTTACGAAGGCGGCGTGTGCGACCGAAATATTTTTATAAATGGCGTCACACCAGCCCAGCAGGTCGAGGCGTTAGTGCCTTACGCGATGGGCAAGTCGGGCAAGAAAGTCTACATCCTGGCGGCCGATTATAATTATGGGCAGATCACTGCCCGCTGGATTCAGAAATTTGTGGCCGATAACGGCGGTGAGACCGTGGGCGTTGACTTCTTTCCTCTGGACGTCAGTGATTTCGGCTCCACCATCGCGAAAATCCAATCTGTAGGTCCAGATCTTGTGATTGCACCGCTCGTGGGTGGCGCACATCTGTCGTTTTTCCGGCAATGGGCAGCGGCTGGCATGAACACCCGGATTCCTCTGGCATCAACCACCTTGGGCGTAGGAAACGAGCACAAGGTTCTGACGCCCGAGGAAGGCAACGGAATTATGGTGGCTTACAATTACAGTCAGGAACTGGATACGCCTGCAAACAACGCCTTCAAGGAGCGGTGGGCCGCCGCTTATGGGGATACAAACCTCATCCACGAAATCGCTGTGTCGAATTATCAAGGCATCATGACTTGGGCCGAGGCCGTCCGTCAGGCGGGTTCGATAGAACGCGAAGCACTGATTGCGGCATTGGAATCTGGGTTATCTATCGACGGGCCAGCAGGCAAAGTCACGGTAGACCCGAAAACGCACCACGCGGTTCTGGATGTTCACATCATGGAAATGGAAAACCAGGGTATGAAAGTGATTGAAACGCTGCCCCAGCGTCAACCGATCGATACGCAGGCTGTATGCGATCTGGCTGCCAACCCAAGTGACAACACACAATATGAAATCGAAATCTGAACACATCCAGCTTCTAATTGGGGCGGCAGTGTCGCCCCACACCCCTTCCTGAATACCTCTCATTTTGCCAACGGAAACGCGTTCTCATGGACTTAACCGTCGTCCTTCTTGTTGAAATGCTCTACGCTGTCGCCTCACTGATCCTGATCAGCGCGGGCCTTGCCGTCGTGTTTGGCATGATGAAAGTGATTAACCTCGCCCACGGCGAATTCATGATGATGGGAGGATACGCAACTATCACCGCCGTCAACTGGGGCGTAAACATTTTTGTGGCCATTCTGATCATTGCCCCGCTTGTGGTCGGCTTGATAGGGCTAGTGGTAGAACGGGTGGTCATCCGCCATTTGTATGGGCGATTGGTCGACACAATGTTGGCCACATGGGGTTTAAGCCTGTTTTTCATTGGTCTCGCCACCATGATTTTTGGAAATACAACAACGGGTATTTCGACACCAATCCCCGGCTTTACCGTCGGGACCTATCAGATCAGCGGCTACAACTTCTTTATCATAGTGGTCGCTGTATTTTTGTTGATCGGGATGTTTGCAGTTTTAAAGGGGACCCGAGCAGGTCTGATCGCGCGAGGTGCAATGCAAAAGTCGGATATGGCGGCTGCATTGGGATATAGCCCCGACCGCATCTATATGGCGACCTTCTTTTGCGGCTGTGCTCTGTCCGGTTTGGCCGGTGCGGTTCTGGCGCCTTTGGTCGGCCTTGTTCCAACATCTGGCGGGGCTTATATCGCCAAAGCGTTCATTACCGTCATTGCGGGTGGGCCCTCCCTGATCGCTGGCCTTTTCTCAAGTGCGGGATTGTTTGGCATTGTAAATCAGGTGTTCACCTTTGCCATTTCGCCCGTGATCGGAGAAGTCGCACTACTTGTTGCGGCGGTCGTCCTGCTTCGTCTGCTACCCCAAGGCATTACCGGCAAGATCTTCAAGGGAAAGCTCTGATGCAAGGGAGCCTGTCAAAAGATGCCATAATTGTCATCATCGTGACCGCCATCCTGATCTGGATCATGCCGTTTATCATCAGCACCTACACGCTGACGGTACTGATTATATACGGAATGCTTGGATTGAGCCTCGGACTGATCTGGGGGTTCGGTGGCATCTTGTGTTTTGGCCAGGCCGCGTTTTTTGGTCTTGGTGCATACACCTATGCCATTGCGGCGATCAACTTTGGCGAAAGCACGATCCCTATGGTCCTTGCCGTTTTGGTGCCCGCAGTGTTTGCGGCGCTCTTGGGTGCGATGATGTTCTATGGGCGGCTTACAGACGTCTACCTCGGCGTTATCACGCTGGTTGTGACACTGATCTTGTTCAAGTTCATAAATTCCACAGCCGGACCGCAATATGTGATTGGCAATGCGCGTTTGGGTGGGTTCAACGGCATTCCAGGCTTTCAGACACTGAACATCCCCGGGCGCCCTGATGATTACATATGGGGCGATAGCTATTTCTATGTCTGCGCGATCCTGCTGGCTGTGGTCTTCTTTCTTGTATCAGCGCTGCTTAGGTCAAGTTTTGGCCGCATTGCAGTCGGCATCCGAGAAAATGAAACCCGGATGTCGCTGATGGGATATGACGTTCGGGCGCGGAAAACCGTTCTATTTGCAGCAGGTGCAGCCATTGCTGGATTGGCCGGAGCACTGTTTGCAAATTGGGGTGAAATCGTAACCCCAAGTCTGTTTTCGCTTGGCCAATCCGCCGAAATTATCATCTGGTGTATCGTTGGTGGGCTGGGCACACGTCTGGGGCCTATTATTGGGGCCGCGGGCTTGGCCTATCTGAAGTTCCTTCTCGGGCAGCAGATGCTGATTGATAATACGCTGATTACCGGCCTGATCCTGGTTCTATTCGTTCTCTTCCTGCCCAAAGGAATTGTCCCAGCGATTTCGAATATGTGGAAGGTCAGCTTTGGACGTCGTCAACTGGGACGCATTCACCAGCAACGCCGCATTAGACACCGGGGGCGGGCTAATGGCTGAAACTGTTCTTGAAACTTATGGCCTTACTATGCGCTTTGGCGGCGTGGTTGCGTCTGATAATGTTGACTTCAAACTACATGCACGCGAACTGCGTTGTCTGATCGGTCCGAACGGTGCGGGAAAATCGACATTTTTCAAATGCGTCACGGGATTGCAGACCCCGACCGAAGGCGAGGTTTACATGCGCGGCGTAGAAACCACGCATTGGATGCCACATCAGATTGCCTCGCTTGGCATCGGGATCAAAACACAGACACCCAATGTCATGGATAGCCTGAGTGTGTTTGAGAATATCTGGCTGGCAGCGCGGCGGTTTTTCAACTCGCGAGAGGCCAACCGCAAGACGCAGGATATCATTGAACGTCTGGCCCTTGGCGCGATTGCGCGCAACGACCTTGGCCAATTGGCACATGGCGAACGTCAACGCGTAGAACTTGGACTTGTGGCTGTCGGAGATCCTTGGTTGGTCTTTCTGGACGAACCAGCTGCGGGAATGAGCGCGGAAGACGTCGAACGTATGACAGGTATCATCCATGAACTGAACAAGACCACTGCAATCATTGTTGTAGAACATGACATGCAGTTCATAAGGTCCATCGCCAAGATGGTAACTGTCTTTCATCAGGGAAAGATATTGATGGAAGATCACGTCGATCGCGTCATGTCTGATCCTACCGTACGCAACGTCTATCTTGGAAAGAATGCCTGAGATGCGTGACGATGTGACAAATATCCTTGAGGTGAATGGCGTCTCGGGTGGGTACGGCAAAGTCCCTATCCTTCACGGGATCGAATTTACGGTTGCCGAAAATGAAGTCGTGGGCGTCTTGGGCCATAATGGCATGGGTAAGACCACCCTGCTCAAGACACTGATGGGGTTCCTGCCATCCAGCGCCGGGACGATCCGGTTTCATTCAACCGACATCACCGCAATGGCACCATTTGAACGCGCGGGTTTGGGCCTGGGCTATGTGCCACAGGGCCGCGGAATTTTCCCCCAATTGTCCGTCAGGGACAATTTACGCTTTGCGTGGCATGAATACTCCGGCGCTTCGGAACGTGATGTCATGGATAGCGTGCTGACGGATTTCGCGCGGCTCCGTCCACTTTTGGATCGTGAGGGGGGCGCGCTTTCAGGCGGCGAACAACAATTGTTGGCCCTCGCGCGATGCCTGATGGGTGATCCTGACTTCCTGCTTCTGGACGAGCCAACCGAAGGCATTCAGCCGTCAATTATAGAAGAAATCGGTGAAACGCTTCTTGCGCTACGCGAAAACAGGGGGCTTTCTATCCTTCTGGTCGAGCAGAATTTTGATTTTATCTCGGATCTCTCGGACCGCGTTCTGGTCCTCGAGCGAGGGCGCATTACCGGCGAACTAGGCAAGGCCGATCTGTCCAACCAAGCCAAAGTCGATCAGTTCCTTGGCTTCGGCGCGGCACGTTCGACGCGGGGACAGTCCGAGCCGCGTTCTTCGGCTCAACGCGCATCTGCAACCCAAAACAAGTCTCGGGCAGCCACCCTGATCGAACCGGCTGCCACAAGTGTGGTGACAAACATGACCGTAAAACGACCGACCCTTTCGCAGATGCGTGACATGGCCAGCCGGTTTGGGATGAGCCTGTCAGATGAGGACCTGAACGAATACCGCGAAATCATTGAGCCCTACATGCAGGCCTACGACCGTCTGGACGCGATGCCGGACTATCTGCCCGAGGTGCGTTATCCCCGCAGCCCTGGCCATTTCCCGAGCCCAACTGAAAACGCGTTGAATGCCTGGTACGTGAAAACCGAAGTGCGTGGCGCACCTGATGGCAAACTGCGCGGCAAACGCATCGCGTTAAAGGACACAATCTGTTTGGCAGGCGTCCCAATGATGAACGGCTCGTCCATCATGGAAGGCTATACACCCGAAATCGACGCAACGATCGTGACCCGTATGTTGGATGCAGGCGCGGTCATCGCGGGCAAGGCCCATTGCGAGAACTTCTGCCTGTCCGGAGGCTCGCACACCAACGCAAAGGGTCCAGTCCACAATCCGTGGAAACGCGGATACATGGCAGGCGGGTCCTCTGCTGGGTCCGCCGCACTGGTGGCAGCAGGCGAAGTGGATATGGCCATTGCCGGCGATCAAGGCGGATCAATCCGCATTCCAGCGTCAAATTGTGGCGTCTACGGCATGAAACCTACACATGGGCTGGTCCCCTATACCGGCGCAATGCCAATTGAACGAACCATCGACCATCTTGGCCCAGTCACAAACAATGTGGCCGATAATGCGCTGTTGCTAGAGGTGCTTGCAGGCGAAGACGGACTTGACCCACGCCAATACAAGCCAACAGTCTACAGCTATACCGAAGCACTGGGACGCGGCGCACAAGGGATGCGAATCGGCGTTTTGAAAGAAGGCTTTGCCCATCCGAATTCTGAACCTGATGTCGATGCAAAAGTGATGCAAGCCGTGGATCGCTTTCGCGAGCTTGGCGCGCGTGTAGAGGACGTTTCAATCCCCGAACATCATACCGCAATGGACGCATGGACCGCGATCACGCTTGAGGGGCTCCAAGATGGGATGATGTGGGGCAATTCCACAGGAACAAACTATAAAGGTCTGTTCCTTCCATCGATGACTGATCATATGGCGCAATGGCAAGGTCGCGCAGATGAGTTGAGCCATTCTCTTAAAGCTTGTATGTTTGTTGGAGAACATTTCCAACGGCAATATCGCGGTCGGTTTTACGGCAAGGGCCAAAACATAATGCGGCTGTGCAACGAACGATATCTGGCGGCGCTCAAGAGATTCGATCTGCTCGTGATGCCGACGCTGCCAATCAAACCCCAACCGCATCCACCAGCTGACTGCTCTCTTAGTTTATATGTGCAGCGCGCCTTTGAAATGGTACCCAATACCGCACCTTTTAACGGTGGATTGCCCGCTATGAGCATTCCCTGTGGTCTTAGCGAAGGGTTGCCCATCGGTTTGATGCTTGTTGGACCACATTACGGTGAAATGAAGATTTACCAGGCTGCGGATGCCTTTGAGCAATCGGGTGACTGGCATAACATGTAGGAGAGGATCATTATGTCAATCCTAAGCGAAAGTCTGGCTGTGCGCGTGTCTAATTCGGATGTACGCACAGAAAACACCAGCGATGTCACAGCACCCGAAGACAACAAATCCTACGTCCGCGGTCCGATGATCCCGCCACTGGCCTACATTACCATTCCCCAACTTTTGCGAGACGCCGTATCGCGATTTGGGCCCAGAGAAGCCGCCGTGTTCCAAGAGCAGAACATACGTATGAGCTATTACGATCTGGACCGCGCCGTCGATGAATTGGCCTCGGGGTTACTGGCACTTGGCCTGAAAAAACAAGATCGCGTAGGCATCTGGTCTCCCAACAGGGTCGAATGGCTGCTAACCCAGTTTGCGACGGCCCGGGTGGGGCTGATTTTGGTAAATATAAACCCGGCCTATCGCTTGGGTGAACTGGAATACGCGTTAAACACGGTTGGCTGCAAAGCGCTGATCGCGGCGAAATTGTTCAAAACATCAGATTACGCAGGTATGATCCGCACACTTGCCCCAGAGCTTGAAACCTGCGCACCCGGCCGCCTGCATGCGACAAAGCTGCCGTCGCTACGCAGTGTCATTGTGATGGACGATCAGCCGGGTCCGGGAATGTATTCGTTTGAGGATCTCAAAAAACTTGGGGGACCGGCCCAACAGTTACGCATCCCCGAGATCGACAAAACCCTTGGACCGGATGATGCAATCAACATCCAGTTCACGTCAGGAACAACAGGCATGCCAAAAGGCGCCACGTTGTCCCATTACAACATCGTCAACAACGCACGCTATGTGACGGACCGCATCGCCCTATCAGAAACAGACCGTCTGGCAATTCCTGTTCCTCTTTATCATTGCTTTGGCATGGTGATGGGGGTTCTTGGGGCGGTCAGCAAAGGGGCCACGATGGTTTTTCCAGGCGAGGGGTTTGATGCAATCCAGACACTTGACGCTTTAACCCGTGAACGCTGCACGGCGCTTTACGGCGTACCCACCATGTTTGTGGCAATGCTGGAAAAGCTCGAGGATAATCCACGCGATTTATCCACCATGCGTACCGGCATTATGGCCGGAGCATCCTGCCCCGTAGAGGTCATGCAGCGCGTAAATTCCGAGATGAACATGCAAGAGGTCACGATTTGTTATGGCATGACCGAAACCTCGCCCGTCTCTTTTCAAAGTTTCGTGGATGACCCCACCGACAAACGTTGCGAAACCGTTGGTCGGGTTCATCCCCATCTTGAGGTCAAAATCATCAACAAGGAAGGGCAAATTGTCCCGGTTGGGTCCGAAGGCGAGCTTTGCACCCGTGGCTATTCGGTCATGAAGGGCTACTGGGAGGACACAGAGAAAACATCTGAAAGCATCGTGGATGGCTGGATGCACACAGGAGATCTTGCCGTATTTGACCAAGAGGGGTTTTGTACCATCGTAGGCCGTGTGAAGGACATGATCATTCGAGGCGGAGAAAACATCTATCCACGCGAGGTTGAAGAGTACCTGATCCGGCATCCCAAGGTCAGCGACGTACAGGTGTTTGGCATCCCCGACAAAAAGTTCGGTGAAGAAGTCTGTGCCTGGGCAATAGCCAAGCCAGGTATGACCCTTTCCGAAGACGAACTGCGCGATGCTCTAACAGGGCAGATTGCGCATTTTAAAATTCCACGACACATCCGAATTGTTGAAGAATTGCCCATGACCATTACCGGAAAGCCTCAGAAGTTTTTGATGCGTGACAAAATGATCGAGCTCTTGACTTAACGGGCATCCTAGAGGTGGTCGCAGCAATTCGGGCCATTCGTTAAGGTGGATCGCATGACGAAAGAAGTGATCCAGAATGAAGAAACGCAAGAACCATTCTCCCGAGTTCAAAGCCAAGGTTGCGCTTGA
>JAQXDR010000190.1 GCA_029251265.1 Pseudoprimorskyibacter sp.
CCAATGGATTTCAGACGGTCCTTTTCGCAAGGACCAGCCAGCATTGCTGCTTGCAGAAGGGGTTCAGGCATTTGTGGTACAAAGCATGGCGTTGAATTTTTGTGCAATCAATTCAGATACATCTCTGCAATCCCGTCTGCTGTTATATCTTGATGCGTGGCTTGGTCCCCAGACTGTGTAATGGTCCATAGGCAGCCTGCAGCAGCCCATAGGCGCCGGATGGAGCGCGCCTTCCGGTTTTGGAATAGGGCAAGACAATCAAGGGGTCGTTTGCGGCAGAGTGTGAAATCCTACGCTAATCAAATTTGAGCGGCTTTGCAGTGCGGGAAGAAATGACACTCTCAGTGATTTCGGCTAAGCCGTCATTCGTAGTAAGCGCAGCGGATTCAACGGATGAGCCCACTTTGACGGATGCTGCAGGATAGACAAATGGCGGCTTAGCGCGGAGCGCACTAAGTTTTGAATGGTCCAACTGTTCACCGTTGGCGCAAAAACAGAGGTCTGGGCTAGTTGATGTAGGTGGCTCCGATCAGAAAAAGCGCAACTAATATTGGTAGCGAAATGATCTGGAGGAATCCATCTAGCCGCAACTTATCAACTTCTATCGCCCGCTTTGCATATATGGCTCTTCTGCCGTCCTTCTCATATTTTATAAAATTATCCGATGGCTTGGCGTTTCTCAACATCTGACGAATAAACCCCGCCGAGTTATCCATTTTTCGAAAAGGTTCAAGCGTTATCACTGGCAATAGCGTCAAGCACTTTAAAAACTGACGAGATAACAGCTCCCATCTTGGTATGGTTTCGGCAAAATGAACCACAAACTTATCGTCGTGTGTTTTAACTGTGATTATTGTCTCGCGGTCGGATGCATCGTGTCTTGCAAGAAATTCATCAACGGTTTCATTAGCGTGCCGTGAAAATTCATCGTCATAGGTTCTTCTGGTATTGTGCATTCTGTAGTAGTCATCAATGCATAGGGGGAGTGCCGTCGAACGGAAGCCGGCCATGACCAAAACTAAGTAAAGTAGTACGACGTCTGGCAGCCAAATTGGGGCATCGACCAAAAACGGGATTTTTGAAACTAGCACGCGGAGTGGATCAGTGACTCTGGCATAGTAGTCAAGTACATCCGCCCAGATGCCCTTGAAGCCAAAATCAAGAAAAGAGTTGAGCGCCTTTATCGAGCTAAGCGCAGCCAGTATTACGCTGAGCCAGACGAAGCCGTTTGAGAGATTTTCTGGGCGCAATTGTGTCTGCCTCCCCTTATGCCTGACAGCAATATTTGAACGTGATTTCAACGTCGCCCAGCACGCAATGTTTAGCAAATGATTTTGACTTCCGCCGCGCCAAAGACTGCAAGCTCGGGTTTCTCGACAGCCGCCATTCCTTAGCCACCAGCCAACGGCAACTTCGTCCGCATCTTGCGAGTTCGAACGTGCCGCAATGCATCCAGTTCTATTTCTGAGGCTGCGGGCCTGGCAATCGAAGAAATGAGAGCGACGAGTATTAAGATAGGTTTCACAGCTGAACTCCTGCCGGGTGTTGCCCGTGCCGCTTCACGATTGCACCAACTGTGTTTTTTGCTGATGCCGAGGTCGTAGGCGATCTGTCGGTAAGAGCGGCCTTCTTTCCCCAAAAAATTCTGAAAATGTGCACGCCTGCCAAGGAAACCCCCGGCAGGCGTTGCTATTCATGGTCCAAAGTTTGCAAAAGGTATCCCTTTATTTGACGTCAGACCCCGATCTAAAAGTCGGGTGGGATCTGCACGTCATTCATAAAG
>JAQXDR010000196.1 GCA_029251265.1 Pseudoprimorskyibacter sp.
GGTTGTGGTGTTTCCGAGACCCTTCGAACCACTCAAGTGGTCCAATCGGACAAGGAGGGTCTGTCACTTGCTCTGCGCCCTGGTATTTCTGGTGTCACCGAATTTGAAAAGTCTCATCAAGACGAACCCTACCGTAATTCGGGGTTTGGTCTCTATGTAACAAGCAGGCTGTGTTCAGAGCGGGGGGTCTTCAGGATTATTTCCGGTAATGCGGGCCTCACTCTAGGCGGGGACGATCCAACACTTCACGACTGGCAGTTTAACGGGACCTGTATCCAAATGAAGATACGGACAGATGGGCTTGCTGACGTTGAGTGTAGGATCAACTCAATCGTAGACGAAGGCGAGAGAGAGCTTGCGGCAGCCGGTCTCGAGAGAGAAGCGTCGTCCGCGAGTAAGTCAATATCGCCGTTGGTCGGCTGAACATGCTGACCAGTTCATTTGTAGCCCAGCTGGGTGCAAGCCCCTTGCCCGACGAAGGTTGTGACCGTCGGCCCATGTAAACGTATTGAAATTTAGCGAAATAAACAGATGCACATGGCGCACAGCGATAGACGTTCAAGCAAGCGGCGATTGTGGTCCGTCTCGGTCCGGCCGATGGTGGTAACTGACCGCTTAAGTCCAGAGTTCAAACGTCCGCAAAAGCGCGCACCTCTTTACACCACAAAGCTGCTTGGGAAATATCAGGTATCGCTGCCACGGCTGCGCACTCCTGAACGGCGTCTTATCTCTTGAACAGCGTAATTTGTGACAGGCTTTGGTGTGGCCAAGAGTGCTTATGACGCGTTTGCCTGTGCCAATACGTGCGGAAACACCTCCGCCAGAAAATCCAGATCTGATGGGGTTCCGGCGCCGATACGAATGCAACGATCCTGAGGCGCTACGAAAGGCATGCGCACAAAAATTCCTTGGGACGTAAGTTGGGCCAGAACGGCGCGCGCGAATGCGCCATCCTTCCCGCAGTCAACAGCAACAAAATTTGTGGCTGATGGCAGGGAGCTTAGTCCGTTGTCTTCCGCGATCGCTTTGATTCGCAAACGCGCTTGGGCCACCTGGTTTTGGACGTGCAACAGCCAAGTGTTATCCCCAAGCGCGGCGAGCGCACCGGCCTGGGCGGCTCGGTTCATTCCGAAATGGTTCCGTATTTTGTCAAATGCGGTGATCAGCTCTGGTGCACCGATGCCGTAGCCGACGCGTGCGCCCGCCATACCATAGCCTTTGGAAAACGTTCGCAGTCGAATGACGCGTGGATCGTTTGGATCGATGTCGGGAATAGCGATCTGGGGAGCAAACTCTATATAGGCTTCATCAAGGACCAGAATACATCCGGACGGTAGATCATCCAGAGCATTCTCAATCGTGACGCCGCTCTGCCACGTGCCCATGGGGTTGTCTGGATTGGCAAGATAAACAATCTTCGCCCCGGTCTCGTGGGCCTTTGCCATCAATGACTGTGGGTCTTCGTGATCGTCCACATAGGCTACTTTGTGCAGAATACCACCAAATCCAGCGACATGATAATTAAACGTCGGGTAGGCCCCGTCAGACGTCACAACATGATCACCGCGACTGACCAACAGCCGCACAAGATAGCCCAAAAGACCGTCGATGCCTTCACCAACAACAACGTTGCTTGCAGAGCACGCCAGTCGTGCGGCCAAGGCAGCTTTTAAATCATGATTTTCCGGATCGGCGTATTTCCAGATATCACAGGCCGCAGTCTGCATGGCCGCAATGGCTTTCGGCGATGGGCCAAACACATTTTCATTGGCGCCAATGCGTGCGGCAAAGCTGTGGCCAATTTTACGTTCCTGCGCTTCTGGCCCTACGAAGGGAACCGTCGACGGTAATGCAGCAATATGCGCGGGATATCGTGGACCTATCATAGTCAGGATCAAACCTCAAAGTTTTGATATGCGCAAGGGGTGTCGGGGCCATTTGGTCCTGACGCCGGGGGAGCGCGAGGGGGGCGGCAGCCCCTCTCGCATCTGGCGACGCCAAAGGCGGCGCAATCAGCGTGTCAAAAGCCGCATACCTGCATCCAGTCCCTGCAATGTCATGGGAACCATACGGTTTTCAAATATTTCCTGAACCATCCCTATGGAATGCGTATACCCCCACTGGGTTTCTTTCACCGGATTGATCCAGACATGAGATGGCCACTGTTCTCTGGCGCGGTGCAACCATTGAGATCCGGCCTCTGCATTCCAGTGTTCATTGGCGCCGCCGGGATAGGCGATTTCGTACGGACTCATGCTCGCATCACCGACAAAGATGCACATGTAATCAGACCCATATGTGCGCAGCACATCCCAAGTTGGAATCTGCGCGTCCCACCGTCGGCGATTATCGCGCCAAACGCCTTCATAAAGGCAGTTGTGAAAATAGTAATGTTCCAGATGTTTGAATTCGGCACGGGCGGCCGAAAACAGTTCCTCCAGTACTTTGATATGCGGATCCATACTGCCGCCCACGTCCAGAAAAAGCAGGACCTTGACGGCATTGCGCCGCTCTGGTCGTGTCTGGACATCCAGATACCCGTGCTCGGCCGTGGCACGGATGGTTCCATCGAGATCCAGCTCGTCTGCGGCACCATCGCGTGCCCATTTGCGCAACCGTTTCAGCGCCACCTTGATGTTGCGAGTTCCCAGCTCGACATCACCATCCAAATTGCGAAATTCGCGCTTGTCCCAGACCTTGACAGCGCGCTGATGCCGACTGTCATTCTGGCCTATGCGCACGCCTTCTGGATTATAACCATGAGCCCCGAAGGGCGACGTTCCGGCGGTCCCGACCCATTTATTACCACCCTGATGCCGGCCTTGTTGTTCTTTGAGCCGCTCTTTCAGCGTCTCCATCAATTTGTCAAAGCCACCAAGTGCGTCGATTTCGGCCTTTTCCTCTTCGCTGAGATGTTTTTCCGACATCTTGCGCAACCAGTCTTCGGGCAGATCAACGGCTTTGAGCACCTGATCAATACTGATGTCTTCCAACCCTTTGAACGCCGTCGCAAAAGCGCGGTCGAACTTGTCGATATTGCGTTCATCTTTGACCATGGCGCTGCGGGCAAGATAGTAAAACCCTTCAGGATCATACATCGCCAAACCGTGTTTCATCGCGTCAAGAAACGTTAAATACTCGCGCAGGCTGACAGGCACCCCGTGCTTTCGCAACGTATCAAAGAAAGGCACAAACATCGGCTAGACCATTACGGAATGCACAACCACGGTTGCGATCATCCCGACAAGGGCGAAAATAATTGCAAACACAACGGCGTATTGCACAATATCTGCCAATTTGCCTTTGCGGCGCTTGGCAATCACGCTGCCAAGTATGGCCCCCACAAGGGCGGCGCTGAGGTAGATCATCGGTGGCTCCTATATGCCTGTGCGTCGCTAAACCTAGGGCCTTGATGACGAGAACCAAGAGCCAGGTGACAAGTTCCGTATCGCGCCGGCCTCGGGCTGTCTAGATCGCAAGCCAGATACGCAAGGGAAGGCCTTATGGGCGGTCATATCGGATAAAGGGCGTCAGTCGACCCACCTGATCATACAATTCTCTTGCCTGAAAATTATGATCCTGCGTCATCCAATACACTTTTGAACAGCCCATGTCATCGGCGGCATCATACACAGCATTGATCAATGCCCTACCGACACCACGGCCGCGCATGTCCCGTCTCGTGAAAAGATCCTGCAGGTAGACAACCTCGTCCAAACGCCAAAAGTGATCATGTCGCAAAAAATGGACCAGTCCGACCGGCGTATCTTCGACAACAGCCAAAAGGGCGCGCAGCCCCAGATCTTCGGGATCACAAATCCGCGCAAAGTTGCGATCGTAGACTTTGGGTGAAACGGTTGTGTGATAAAAGGCCAGATAGGTGGCCCAAAGCTCTTTCCACTGTGTTTTGTCTTCGGCTTTTGGTGGGCGGATCGTCAGCTTTTGTGCATCTTGGGTCATGAAACCTTCCTGTATGGGCAGGCCTGTTGTAGGGCCGAAATGCGATGGATGGAACCGTGCCAAAGGCGCGTGGGTCGCAATGCAGCTATAGGCTGGGCGTATTTTCGCCCTTTGGATATTATATCACCCACCGCGATGCCCGCGTGCAAAAAAGACGAAACCCAAAAGATTCATCAAGATCTGCGCCGCGAGCACGGACGTGGACCCCGTTGGGTCATAATCAGGGGCTACCTCGACGAGATCAATTCCGATGATGTCATGGTGTCGGGTGACCTGTTGCAGGATTTCCAGCACGTCGTAGTATAAAAATCCACCGTGGCTGGGCGTACCAGTGCCTGGCGCGATTGATGGACAAAAGGCATCGATATCAATTGTTATATAGATCGGCACACTCTTTGGGATCCGGGCTACGGTGGCCTTTGGCCCCAAGGCGCGCGCCTGCCTGACCGACAATATGTCCGAACCCATCGCGCGGGCGTCGCT
>JAQXDR010000198.1 GCA_029251265.1 Pseudoprimorskyibacter sp.
TTGAAGCACGCGCTTTATGAACGCCGACCTGCAGATAGCCTTGTCCATCGCAACGACCAGGGCTGCCAATATCTGTCGATCAAATACAAAAAAGGGCGGCGGAGGCCGGGCTGGAACCCTGCGTTGGTAGGGTTGGCAGTTCGTTTGACACGGCCCTCGCCACGACGATGATTGGCCTCTTCAAGGCAGACGTCATTCACAGGTTGGGACCGTGCACGTCAGCCGATAAAGTCGAATGAGAGACCCTGAACCGGGTCAATTAGCTCAATAATCGCCGCCTGCTCGCACCCCTTGGATACATCAAACAGCCCAAGCGGACGACGCATTTTTCCACACGCGATAAAATCGCATAAGAAAACCGAAACAGTCGCCAGTAACACCGGGGCGATTTAGGCGGCATATCATTGCGGTGCTTACGCGCTGTCACTTCTCAAAGAGAAAGGGATATGCCGCCATGGTCAAATCTGCAGTTTCACCGTTTGATGTTCCATCGGAGTTTTAGCCAAACCCGCTGACGGGGGTGATCCATGCCGGGGCCACGGAACCGCTGAGCACGGCGATCCAAGCGGAGGTTACGGCTTTCATTGCGGACTATGCGCATCTTGTTTACGCACAAGGCCGTCAGCGTTTGGTGCGCCATGGGTTTCTACTGGTACGTGAGATGATGCCTGGGATCGGCAAGGTGCCGGTTCAGGTGCCGCTTGTTCGTGACTGAGGGGCAAATGCCGATGGCAGCAAGATCAAGCTCACGTCGAAGATCGTGCCACCCTATCTGCGCAAAGCAAAGTCAGTCGAGGACCTGCTGCCGTGGCTTTATCTGAAGGGTATTTTGACCAGGACTTCGGTGAGGCACGGGCAGCGCTTCTGGGGCCAGATGCCGAAGGGCTGTCGTCCTCAACAATCACGCGCTTGAAAGCGTCTTGGTGCGAAGATTATGAGACATGGCAAAAATGTGATTTCTCAGGAAAGCGTTGTGACTACATCTGGGCCGATGGTGTCTATTTCACGCCGCGCCTGGACGATGATCGTCAATGTATGTTGGTGATTACAGGTGTAGATGAGTATTGCGAGAAAGGCGTGCGAGCGATCATGGATGGTTTGCGAGAGAACGCGGACAGCTCCTTGGGTTGATAAAACGCGGCCTGACGGCGACGCCCGAGCTGGCCACGGGAGATGATGGTGCGTACGGGTCCTCGACGGCGCTGTGGGATGTATTCCTCGAAACGTGTGAGCAGCGTCTGGGTTCACAAGACGCAGAACGTCACTGGCGCGCTGCCCAAGTCTCTGAATGTCAAAGCCAAGTCTGATTTGCAGGATATCTGGACCGCACGACTGCGCTGGCCACGGTCTTTAGATTGATGAAGTCAGCCAGGAAGACGCGGTGGGAAATCTCAGCGCCAAACCGTCTGCTTGGGGTCGCTCAGGGGCGTGAGTTCAAAGATGGCAGCAAGCAAGTTCAAATCGCTGCCTGATGACTGCCGTCACCAACGTTCGGGCATAGCTCTCCCAGTGGTTGATATGTCGCAAACATTGTCCTTTCAAAAACCTGCATTCCGAACGTCTTCTTTTTTTTGCTGTATTCAGTTCTGTAGTAGCGCGATGCTTGTCTCAGTATATGCGGTTTGTTTTTGTAAAACGCTGCTGCTCGGCGATCAGTTCGAAATTACCAATATGTTCTGACGACATTGCAAAAATCATCGATGTATGGTGAGTTTCGCCCCCCGACAATCTGAACCTGTCGTGTCTTTGGTCGTTTTCTTTGCAGGATCGGTCGGGCAGGGGCGGCGGCGCAAAACTGTTCAGGCTATCCCAATATCTAAGTTCAGCAACGGAGCGGCACATGAAAACCCACGTCAAAGCATTGGTTGTCGGCGGTGGCGCCGTTGGCACCTCAATTGCCTATCATCTGGCCCGGGCTGGGTGGCGCGATGTCATGCTGCTTGAGCGTGACGAGCTAACCTCTGGTTCGACTTGGCATGCCGCTGGATTGCTGCCCTATTTCAACATGTCCTATGCAACAACGCATATCCATGACTATTCCATCAAGTTTTATAAAACGCTTGAGGAAGAAACCGGGTTGAACGCAGGATTTTCTGTCGTGGGCAACTTGCGTATGGCGCAAACGCAGGCGCGTATGGATGAATATCAGCTCTATGCGGCGACCGCAGAAACCTGTGGGGTGCCTTATGAATGGATGACACCGGCGCAGATCAAGGACAGATGGCCTTTGGTGCGGACCGATGATTTGCAGGGCGCAATTTATCATCCGACCGATGGCTACATTAACCCCGCCGATGTGACCATGGCTATGGCCAAAGGCGCCCGGCAACGTGGCGTTGTCATCGAACGCAGGTGGCAGGTGGATGGCTACGTCTGGACCGGTGAACACTGGGACGTGACGGTCACTAAAATGATAGAGCGTGGCGGTAATCTTGTGGCCTCGGATGAACAGGCGGTGATCCACGCCGAACATGTTGTCACTGCAACCGGTAATCACGCGCAACGGACTGCCCGGCTTTTGGGACTAAAGATCCCCGCAATTCCGGTCGAGCATCAGTATATCGTAACAGAGCCTGATCCGGCCTTGGTTGACTATCGCAAAACCAACGGGGAGCACCCCGTTTTACGGGACGCGGATGCCAAATGGTACGTTCGCGAGGAGCGGGGTGGCTGGATTTTGGGGCCTTATGAGCGTAACGCGCCGGCGCGGTTTTTATATGATGTCCCCGAAGCGTTTCGCGCAGACCTGTTTCCATTAGATCTGGAGCGGATCGAAGAAGAATATATGTCGATGATCCATCGCATTCCCACCACGGAAACTGTTGGCCTTAAGGACGATTTCAACGGTCCAATCTGTTACACGCCGGATGGGAATCCGTTGATCGGCCCTGCACCTGGTTTGCGCAACATGTGGCTTGCTGAAGGGTTTAGCTTCGGCATTACTGCCGCTGGTGGGGCGGGCTACTATCTGGCTCAGATGATGGTCGAAGGTGAAGCCGAAATTGATATGGCCTCTCTGGACCCCAAGCGCTACGGCAGTTGGATGACGACCGAGTTTGCGGCGCGCAAAAACGAAGAAAGCTACGAGCACGTCTATATTTTGCATCATCCTGACGAAGAGCGCCCTGCCTGCCGTCCCTTGCGGACAGCTCCCGCCTACGACCGTCAAAAGGCGCTTGGCGCACAGTTTGGGTTTGTGAACGGCTGGGAACGTCCTAACTACTATGGTCCGCTGGATGCCACTGACAATTTTGACCATGATGCAAGATCATTCCGTCGCGGTGGGTGGTGGCAATATGCCGTGGAGGAGGCCAAAGCCGTGCGCGAAGGGGTTGGCCTGATCGACGCTACGGCCTTTACCAAGCACGTGGTCAAAGGGCCCGGAGCAACCGCGTTTTTGGACTGGTTTACCTGTAACAAGCTCCCCAAGGTCGGTCGAATAAACCTGACATACGCGCTGACCGCGGCGGGAACAACACGGACAGAATACACCATCGTTCGTTTGGCCGAGCACGAATACTACCTTGTGTCTGCTGGTGCGTGGACATCTTATGACGCAGATTTTCTGGTCAAGGCGGCAGAAGACAAAGCACCTGATTTCGGCTATGTCGAAATTCAGGATGTGACCAGTCAATGGGGCGTTTTTGCCATTGCGGGCCCCAAATCACGCGCCGTTTTGAACGAGATCGTTAAGGACGCCGACCCCACAACAGTTCTCGGAAACAAACGGTTCCCGTGGCTGTCAATGCGGAATATTGAATTGGGCATGTGCCCCGTGCGCGCGATCCGCGTGGCCTATACCGGGGAACTCGGTTGGGAATTGCACCATCCCATGGAGATGCAAGCCTACCTTTGGGATCAACTCATGACCGCTGGCGAAAAACATGGGATGAAGCTGGTGGGGGCCCGGGCGCAGAACTGGTTGCGTCAGGAAAAAAGCTATCGCGCCTTTGGAACCGAACTTGGACGCGACGCGACCCCGCTTGAGGCTGATTTGCCGCGCTTTGTTGATTTGAACAAAGACTTTCATGGCAAGTCTGAACTGGAAAAAACCGGAGTACGCGTCAAATGCGTTACGCTTTTGATTGACGGGCCTGATGATGCAGACCCTTGGGGGCGTGAGGTGCTCTATCATGGTCAGACCCATGTTGGCCGCCTGACCTCGGGTGGATATTCGGTAGCGTTCGGAAAATCGATTGCGATGGGATATGTCACGCCGGACGCGTCGGCCCCGGGGACGGTATTGTCTGTGATGATGCAAGGCCAACTTTGGACGGCCGAGGTGACCCAAGACAGTCCGTATGATCCAAAAAATGAGGCCATACGCAAAGACGGATAGCGCCTTAATGCATTTAATCATGCAAAGCTCTGACCGAGGGCGAATATCCCTCGGTCAGAGTAGACGTCAGTTAAGCAGTCGCCGCGCAATAACCTGCGCCTGAATCTCGCCTGCGCCTTCAAAGATATTCAAAATACGCGCATCACACAAAATTCTGCTGATTTTGTATTCAAGTGCAAATCCGTTACCACCATGAATTTGAAGTGCATTATCCGCTGCTGCCCATGCGATACGCGCACCTAGCAACTTGGCCATGCCAGCCTCTAGATCGCAACGCCGGTCGTTGTCCTTTTCCCATGCCGAGAAATAGGTCAGTTGCCGCGCCACCATAATTTCAACGATCATCATTGCCAATTTGCTGGACACGCGGGGAAAGCTAATCAGAGCTTTGCCAAATTGTTTGCGGTCCTCGGCGTATTTTAGGCCTTGGTCCAGCGCGGATTGTGCAACGCCAATGGCGCGAGCGGCTGTTTGAATCCGCGCGGATTCAAAGGTTTGCATGAGCTGTTTGAAACCCTGACCTTCTGTATCGCCCAAAAGGTTCTCACCTTTGACATGGAAGTCATCAAAATTGACTGTGTATTCTTTCATGCCGCGATAACCGAGGACTTCGATTTCACCACCCGACAGCCCATCGTTGACAAAGGGGACTTCATCAGTGCCGGGGGTCTTTTCGGCCAGCAACATCGACAGGCCCCGATAATCGGTTGTGTCCGGAACGGTTCGTGCCAAAACGGTCATCATATGCGTGCGGGCCGCATGCGTGATCCAAGTTTTGTTCCCATTGACGACCCAGTCATCCCCGTCACGTATCGCGCGGGTCCGCAGGGCGCCCAGATCAGAGCCTGTATTCGGCTCTGTAAAGACGGCGGTTGGCAGGGTTTCACCCGATGCAAGGCGCGGAAGCCATTTGGCCTTTTGATCTTCGGTGCCTCCGGCAAGGATCAATTCAGCGGCGATTTCCGAACGGGTGCCAAGGCTGCCCACGCCAATATAGCCGCGCGACAGTTCTTCTGAGACCACGCACATTGACGCTTTTGACATTCCCAGACCGCCATGTTCTTCTGGGATGGTCAGTCCAAAAACGCCCATCTCTGCCAATTCGTCGATGATCTCCATTGGAATTAGTTCGTCTTTGAGGTGCCATTCATGGGCGTCAGGTTCAACACGTTCGGTCGAGTACCTGCGAAACTGGTCACGGATCATGTTCAGTTCGTCGTCAAGACCGGCGTTACCAAAGGTGGCTTCGGCTGTACGCTCCCGGACCAGTTCAACCAGATGGCTACGCGCAGCCTGCGTATTGCCGGAGTGCGTCAGGATCATCACCTCTGGGGTCATCAGCAGGGCTTGCTGCTCTTGCGACAGTCCCATGTCTTGAGGGCGAATAAATTCGCCCTGTGTCATCGGCAGGCCGCCGTACATTTGCCAAAGATATTCGCCAAACGCGATTTGGTGAATTAATTGCTCGATCTCTCCAAAAGCGCCTTCGTCTGACAGCCGGTCTGCCCATGTCTGCATTTGCCGGAGAGCTTCGACATAAGTGGCCAGCCACGCCAAACCATGTGCCGCTGTCTGATTCTGTTCGATCAGCGCGCCTGAAACGCGACCGTTGTGTGAAACCAAATCGGCTACGGTGCGCTTGGCCGCGGCCAACATTGTGTCAGCTGGCGCCAATGCTGATTGGGTCAATGCCAAAAGGTTCGGTAGGATCACAGGTGTGTCCAAAGTCAGGTCCTGTCCGTCATGTGCCATGAATCGTGTCCCTTTTATCGCTGCAGCAGGCATAATCGCTTTGCAGTCGCAGCGCAACAAAAATACCTGTGGCATAATCGTTGTGAATAATTGTTGCGCGATAGTATTTGCTCTGGGCGTTGTCGTGTTAAACGGTATAACGTGGTTATGGTAGACGATTTGCTTATTCTACCATGGATATTCGTATCCATGGGTGCGGCTGTTTTATCCGGCGTGGTCAAGGGCGTTGTCGGCTTCGCTATGCCTATGGTCCTGATTTCATGCCTTTCTTTCTTTCTTTCACCCGAGGTGGCCCTCGCCGGTCTGATTCTGCCCACCTTGGTCACGAATGTCATGCAGGCCCTGCGACACGGACCCAAAGAAGCGCGAAAATCCATGATAAGGTTTCGGTATTTTTTGATGTCCGGTGCAACAATGCTGATCGTCATGGCGCAGTTTGTCGCAGTGTTACCCGCCAAAACATTATTGCTGTTGATCGGGGTGCCCGTAACGGGATTTGCCGCACTGCAGCTTGCGGGACGCTCTTTACCGTTACCAAAGCGTCAGTCACGACGCTCAGACATCGCTATGGGCGCATTCACTGGCGCTGTTGGGGGTATTTCGGCCATTTGGGGGCCTCCGACGGTGGCGTATCTCACCGCTATTGGGACCCCGCAAAATGATCAGATGCGCATTCAAGGGATCATCTATGGTCTAGGCGCAGCCCTTTTGGTCATTGCACATCTTGGATCAGGGATTTTGAACGCAACGACGATTCCGTTCTCGGCTCTTTTGATCCCGCCAGCTGTTTTGGGCATGTGGATTGGCGGGAAAATCCAAGATCGCTTCGATCAGGTCATGTTTAGACGCGCCACATTGCTGGTGCTTTTTATTGCGGGACTAAACCTGCTGCGGCGGGCGCTTTTCTAATCGCGGCTGCGGGCAACACTGCGGTATTTCAGTCCGACGTTGTTTGAAGACAGACTTTGCAGTTTTCCCTGTTTTTATTTTGTAGGGTTTGAGACTAGGGCGGCTATCTGATCAAACATGATCTCAGCCGAATTGCTCCACTCTGGCAGCGCCATCTCCATCGCACGGCTCTCAGCGTCTGAAAAGGCCCAGTCTTTTTTGAGCAGGTCTGGGGTCAACGCACCCATGGGCTGAACCCGCGCAGGATTGAGGCCGATGTCACCTAACAGCGCTTCAATTTTCCAACTGTTTGATGTGACGGCGACAAAGGGTGTTTTTGTTAAAATCGCCATGCATACGGCATGGAACCGGCCTGTAACCAAGAGGTCACGCTGGCTCAGTTCCATCATATATTCAAGATCACTGCATACCAGTTTCGTGTTGGAGTATTTTGCCAAAAAGCGATTTTGGACGATCTCGGCATAAGTTTTCCGAAGAATGCGTTTCAGGCCCTTTGCATGGCTGCTCACGTGTTTGATGTGGGATGTGACTGGAACATAGGCTGCGTTTGTACGCATAGCAAAATTTACAAGGCTATTAGCGGCAGCGCGATTTACAGAACAGCTCACTGTAATGCCCTTGCGGGGAAAATCGTGTGCTTCAGCGGGTTGTATCATGGACAAATCGCCAAACCAGAGGACCTCTTTTCCCGATTGCTCTGACAACCCGTGCGCCGATCGGCTGTCGCGACACTGCAACAGATCAAACTGAGACGTTAGTTTCCCCCAATTTTTGGGATTGTCCTGCCACAAAGCGTTGATCAGGGCGACTTTGCCCCCGTTTGCTTTTACCCTTGCACCCGCTTCCAAAAGCCAAAGGCCTTTTCGTTTCCCATGGTGCAGGGTGCCCTCTCCATTTATGATGAGGACCTGCGCCGCATCAATTTTTGATATTGCCGTGCTATTGGCTTTCCAGTCTGTTCCAACCAAAAGACTGGGTAACGCGCCATGCCCTCTTTGAGCCAATGCCGTTCGGATGGTTCGCATGACGCGCATTCACCCGAAGTGGCTGCCGCTGTCGTCAGTGTCATTGAGGAGAAGAATATTCAAATGGCGCGCCCCTATACGAGAGATATGTTCAGCCTCGAAAAGGGCCGCGCATTAACCGCGCGTGCGAGAAGAGAGTAAAGGGCTGCTTATCTAGCGCTCGCATTTACCCGAGGATATTTGATGGAGTCCAGTTTTTTGCGGTCAGTGATTTCACGGAGGGTATATCTTTGATCGCCATCGTTCTTGATCACTGGCAGGGCATTCTTTCGTGTTGCATCGCAAAATAACTTTGCGCGTTCTGGCCCAATGACCTGTGCAGGACTTAGTGCGGCCCGTCATTTGATGACACCGTGTCGTTTGCAAATTTTCTGCACCTACACCCGAATGTCAGAGCGTCACCTCTAAAATCAGAACGCTGATAGGTTTGTTCAGCTTCATGCGATCCTTCAAAGAAATGCTAACGGTCAACAGCAAACAAAAGCTGTTCAGACGTTTGCTACGCCATCGATACGTTGCAATTTTAGCAGCACTCAAACAAAGTCGTCGTGCAAACCAAAAAAGGCGGCCCTATGCAAAGTCAGTGGGAATTGAATGGCAAACCGTTTCATGTCCACCAATGGGGGGACAAAGATGCGCCTTTATTATTAATGCTCCATGGATTTCCTGAATATGGTGGGGCCTGGTCCGACCTGGCACCATATCTGATGGATCGCTTTTGTTGCATCGCACCTGATCAGCGTGGTTTCGGACAAAGCTGGTCGCCTGCAGATGTCAGCGACTACAAAATGTCAAAGCTGGTCGACGATATGGCTGATTTGATCACACAATATCATGGACGCGCAACTGTGCTGGGTCATGATTGGGGGGCGGCGGTGGCCTACGGGCTTGCTATGTTTCGCCCCGATCTTGTCGATCGCTTGATCATCGCAAACGGGGTTCATCCTGTGCCTTTTCAAAGAAGTTTGGCAGCAGGCGGCGCGCAAACAGAAGCGTCCCAATACATTCACTATTTGCGCAGACCGGATGCTCCAAAGGCTCTTGCTGCTGATGACTTCAAGAAATTATTGGCGCTTTTTTCTGCGAATATGGATCTGTCCTGGCTGCATGGTGCGACTTTGGCAGAGTACAAACGTGCGTGGCGGGATGAGGCACAACTGGACCGGATGTTGAACTGGTACCGGGCCTCTCCGCTCGTTGTTGCGCACCCGGGAAAGCCTGTGACCGACCTGCCAGAGCTGCCGGTTGAGCGTTTGCGTGTGTCTTGCCCGCATTTGCTGCTCTGGGGCGTCAACGATACAGCCCTTTTGCCGCATGCCACGGAAGGTTTAGAAGAGTTTGCCCCTGATCTGACGCGTGTCACACTCGAGGATGCAGACCACTGGCTCCATCATCAGCGCCCGCGGCAAATGGCAGATGAAATTATGAAATGGATTGATCGATCAGCCGACTAGCCCATAATTCAGCTTGGGACTTCGATATATCTGGTCTTGGGACGCTTAGCACCCCTGTCACGTCGTCTTTCGGAGTTGGTTCGGGTGATGAAAACGGGCATGTGTTGACGCAGCCGAACTCTGGGAGCGGGAATGGGCGATCTTTGGCTTGGAATATGGCAGGCTTGCGTGCTTGTGGCATCCGCTGATGCTGATCTTATCGAAATATCGTTAAGGTCCTTGCAGGTGACTTTGACGGCGCTTGTGCTGGCATCATTTCTGGCGTTCCCCTTGGCGGCCCTTTTGACTGTCCGTCGTTTTCGCTCAAGACGTCTTGTGATTGCTGTGTTAAACGCTTTGATGGGTTTGCCGCCTGTCGTTGTTGGGCTTTTGGTGTATGTCTTGTTGTCGCGTGCTGGCCCGTTCGGTGTGTTGGGATTGTTGTTCACGCCCACCGCGATGATCATCGCGCAGGTCATCATTATCGTGCCTTTGATTGCCAGTGTGGCGCATCAATCGCTGCGTGACCTTTGGCATGATTATCACGATCTACTTATTTCATTGAATGTTACCCAGTGGCAAAAAATGCGGACATTGTTGTGGGATGCGCGGCGTGCGTTGCTGACGGCCGCACTGGCAGGCTTTGGTCGCGCTATGGGAGAAGTCGGTGCGATTATGATCGTTGGGGGCAATATCGACCATGCCACCCGCGTCCTGACCACCGCCATTGCGCTAGAGACCGGACGCGGTGATTTTGCACTGGCGCTGGCGCTTGGCTTTGTTCTGATTGCGATGACGGTGTTGATAAATCTTGCCATCCATTGGCTAGGACGGACTGAACGCGAGGGTCGGTGGTGACACAGCTTTTACCGCTCGTTTTACAAAATGCGACCGCGCGTTACCGGCGCACCACCGTGGTGGGACCTATTGACCTAACTGTGGACGGTACCGGTATTACGGTGGTTCTGGGCCCGAATGGTTCGGGAAAGACGAGCCTTTTGCGTATGATGCACGGGACTGCGCGCTTGGCTGGTGGATCTGTCACATGGGCGTGTGACATGGCAACGGCGCGCGCAAATCAGGCATTTGTTTTTCAGCAGCCCATCATGTTACGGCGCAGCGTTCTTGAAAACTTGGCCTATCCTTTGCGACTGAGGGGATTAAACAAAAGCAAAGCCCTCGACCAAGCCGCTGATTGGGCTGATCGTGTCGGGCTGGGCGCAATTTTGACCCGTCCGGCACCTGTGCTGTCAGGGGGCGAGCAACAAAAGCTGGCACTGGCGCGTGCACTGATCACTGCGCCGTCACTGGTTTTTCTGGATGAGCCCTGTGCTGCACTTGATGGTAAGGCCACGCGGGAGATTGAAACAATTCTGACGGAAGCACTGGCCGCAGGCACACGGTTGGTTCTAACAACACATGATATGGGGCAGGCGCGTCGCCTGGCAGACGATGTGATCTTTTTACTTCGTGGCAAGATACATGAACACGGCTGCACCAAATTATTTTTTGATCATCCCAAAACATCCGAGGCACGCGCCTTTCTCAAGGGAGATATCGTCGAATGACCCGAGTATTTCTGGCGGGCCTGTTATTGATATTTTCCGCTCAGGGCGGAAAATCAGAGCAATTTCGCATGGCGGTTACGACATCGTTTCACAATTCAGGGTTGTCCGAACTACTTTTGCCAAAGATCAAGTCGGACACAGGCATTGACGTGCAGTTGCTGGTTGTGGGCACGGGTCAAGCGCTGCGTCTTGCCAAAGCGGGTGATGTGGATGCCATCTTGGTGCATAGCCGCGCTGCCGAAGAAGCTTTTGTAAGGCAAGGATATGCGAGCCATCGCAGAGAAATTATGTATAACGATTTTGTTCTGGTCGGACCCTCGGACGATCCGGCTGGAGTGGCCAATGTGACGACAGCAAATGCCGGTCTGACCGCCATTGCTCTGACGCGTATGGATTTTATAAGCCGTGGTGATGACAGTGGGACGCATAAAACCGAGACAGGTCTTTGGGCTGATGCCGGGTTGGATCCCGACGGCTTCGGAGCTTGGTATAAGTCCGTTGGCGCAGGGATGGGTGCCGCTCTGAACACGGCCTCGGCACTCGGTGCGTATGTGCTGACCGATCGGGCAAGCTGGCTTAATTTTGGCAATCGAGGGGATCTGGAACTCCTTTTTTCAGGAGATCCGGCCCTGTTTAACCAATATGCGTATCTCCCTGTCAGTGCGGAGCGTCATCCGCATGTCCGGGCCACGCGGGCCGCACGGGTCGAAGACTGGCTGACGTCGCCGGCGTCACAAAAGATGATTGATGGCTACACAATCGCAGGCCAAAAGCTCTTTGTGTTTAACGCGCAACCTTGATTTTGCGGGTCGCCCTTTTAGGGCGCAGCCCCAAAAGGTTTGAAATAATGAGGGTTCCAATCACCATCATGCCGCCCGCAAGGGCCCATGAGCCCGGATGTTCTCCGATCACGGCCCAGACGAGCAACGGGGCAAGTACGGATTCCAACAAGACAAGCAAGGCAACCTCGGGAGAGCTTATGTAGCGCGGGCCAACCGTAAGCAGGCATGTCGCCGCGCCGATAAAGGCACCATGCATCAGGAATGTCGGCCACTGTGCGACTAAAGGCTCTAGCGGATCAATCCAGGGCGCAATCAGCAACGCCGCCCCGCAATATCCTATCGGAACGGCTGGCACCATCGAGATGTGGCGTGCCTGGCGCGCAGCTGTCAACGCCGCGGCATAGGCAATCGAGACATAGAGCGCCCAAAGGTCTCCGTGCCACGATGCAATCTGGTTTTCGCCGGATCCATAGGCAATCATTCCCAATCCCAAGATGACAATAACCATGGTCCAAACCATGCGCCGATCAATTTGTTCTTTCATAGTGATCCAGCTGAACAGGGCGGAAAATATAGGCATTGATGCAAAGATGAAAACCACATTTGCGACACTTGTGTGCGTTACGGCCAGAACGAACGCGGGTGCGGTCGACCCTATCAAAACGATATAGCTTAATCCCGCCCAACCCGAGCGGAACACATCGCTAAAACCACGCAGACCAGTGGTTGCACATAAAAAGCATAAGACCATGCCCGCTGAGGTCACACTGCGCCAGAAAGCAATCACCATAGGCTCTGCCAAGAGCAGTCGCACAAACAAGGAATCTGGCGTAACCAAGAGAACGCCCAAAGCTGTGATCAAAAGCCCTTTGGACTGATTGGACATAATAGTCACCGTGTTTTGCAATGCGGCGGGTCTGACCACAGAACTGGCCTGTGCGATCTTGTCTGTGGCCGATCCAAGGTCTTTGCTACATACCAGATGATATTAGGAAACTGGAGTAATTTCTGACCTGCACCGCTGCCCTCGGTCGTGGATCTAGTCGTCTCCGGACGGCAAAGCATATCAGGATGATAGAGAACGCTGCAGCGCTTTACACATTTTTTTGTTTGGTGTGCCGTTATTGGGCGCGCGCGGCTCTTTGTGGTGATATATCCTTTTGGTCTGATCAGGAGCCAAAGCGTATGCAAAAATCAACGGACAATACGTTTCTTGCCGTTGTTCTTACGCTTATGTCCTTGGTTTTGTTCGATCTGATGGGGTTGATTATCAAATCACTCTCCGATCATTATAGCGCAGCAGAGCTGTCGGCGTATCGTAATATTTTTGGTCTGGTTCCAAGCGGGCTCGCGCTTTGGATGAACACCCAGTGGCGCACTGGTCCACGGCGTCTGGCCTTGCGGCAATGGCGTTTGGCAGCGGTCAGGGGGGTGGCCGTCGCGATTGCGCAGCTCACATTCTATATTTCACTCGGTCTCATGGCTTTTGCAACGGCCAGCACGATGGCGTATTCCATGTCTCTCTTTACGGTTGCCTTCGCGGTGCCATTGCTTGGAGAGCGGGTCGGACTGATTCGATGGAGCGCCGTTGCAGTCGGTTTTCTTGGCGTCATAATGATCATGCGCCCTGCCAGTGAGGCTTTTTCATGGGAGTTGCTTCTCCCAGTTCTCGCGGCGGTGTGCTATGCCTATTCCGGCGTTACGGCGCGATTGATTGATGATGACGTACCCACTGCGTTATTTAATTTGTATTCATCGGTTGTTGCAGCAATTGTTGCGGTTGCTCTTGCCTTTTTGCTGACGGGGTATTCACCGCTAACCAGCCTTTATGACATGGCTATGATTGTTCTGATGGGTTTGTTTGGCGGGTCGGCTGTTTTGCTGCTGGTTATTTCTTATCGTTTGACAGAACCCAGCAACCTTGCGCCTTTTAACTATTTCGGCATTCCAATCGCATTCGCGCTGGGATGGATATTTTTCGATGAGGCTCCTTTTGCCGATCTTTGGCCGGGTGCTGTTTTGATTATGGGTGGTGGTTTGTTGATCGTATTCCGGGAACGTCACCTGATACGGGGTCGTTAACGATCCCCGTTTGCGTATGTTGCCGTGAGGAACACGAGAAGTGTGTTTTGGCTGCGAATTTTGTTTTCAGGTCTGAATTTTGATCTAAAAAGGGGTCATCCAGACTCGCGGTATGTGAGGTGCAAACACCACATCATCCTTTTGAGCAGCTTGTTGAATGATCCTATTTTGAGGGTCTTTGATAATGCGAAAAGTTTTTGTGGTTTCGTTTGGCAATATGCTCTCCCGCCGTGATAATGTTCTGGGGCTTCGGAGCGCCAAAATCAGATGGATCGATTGGTGTGGTACTGGCTGGATCGCAAAAAATCGGGATTGAATATCGTGGCTCGCGTGCGCGGTTTATCACCCTGTGGACGGTCGACCTGAGTTGCCCGCCCGTCCACATCTGTAGCAAATCGCCAATATTGCAGACCAGGCTGTCAGTAACCGGCGGCGCTTCTACCCAATCGCCTGTTGAATTTTGCACCTGTAGCCCGCCCAAATCATCCTGTGCCAATATTGTCAGGACGCCAAAATCCGTATGCGCGGCAGCGCCCATGCGCCGTGCATTGCGATCTTGAGCTGTCTGGGATGGGTAATATACCAGCTGTCCACGACCGAGCGGCTTTTGATAGAAGGGCGTGAAAAAATCGGCATCTTGCCCCAATCCCTTTGCCAGTGCGGCGAGGATTACAGCAGATAGGCTTAGGACCGCTTGATAGTAGGGCTGGATGTCCTGACGCAGCCAAGGCGCGGCCCGGGTGGGCCATTGGTTTGGCGCAACCAATGGCACCCCTGCCAGCACGTCTGGATCATGATCCGGGGTGTCGTACCCCCAAAAGAATACCTCTTTTGCGTCATGGGTGTCAGATCCTTCGAGGCGGGTCTGCCCCTGTGCCAGCCAGCCACGCTGCATCTGATTTACAGTCACTGTTGTTTTGGCTGCGCTGGGCAAAGCAAAAAAGCGCCGTGACGCTGCGAATGCGCGGGCACGCAGGGCCGGGTCAATCCCATGGCCGGTGATATAGAAAAATCCCACATCTGCCGCAGTACGCGTAACCTTGTCGCAAAAGGTGTTACAGCCTGCGGCATGTCCGATGTCATTCAAATCAACGATTGGAATATCGTCAAAAGCTGTTGGGCGGGCCTGTGCGTAGTCCTGCGTCATGATGGGGATAGATGTTGGGAACGAATGGCACCAGAACAGATGGCTTCAATCCGGTCAAGAATGTCAAAGGTTTTCAGGTCAAGTTCGGTTTGGATCGCCGATTTGTATGGTGGCAGATTGGTGCATTCCAAGACTATCAGGTGGCAGGTGTGATTAATGTCATCGCGCAAACCGTCTATCATCTCGTGACAGGCAAGTGCTGGATCAAGACGGGGCGCATCGGATTGGATGACCTGCCTGAGGTGACTGTCTGGCCGAAGTCCAACCACGCGCACCGCTGATAGCCCTGGAAAATGCGCAGCGCATAAACGGTCTGCATCGAATGTAAGTATCTGTATTTGGGCGCTAGATATCTTTTTGCTTAGGCAGGGCAGGGCATTCAGGCTGGATGCAAGGAAAGGCCGGTCCACTTCTTTGGCAAGCAGATCTTCAAACGGGGCCAGAAAGCCACAAGAGGTTGTTATCACATCTCCTTTAGCTGTACGCGCAGCCTCAACAAAGGGTGTTATATCAACACAGGCCGGATCTCGGGTGACGATCTGTTCGACCCCGGCTCCGCGAATGCGGATGATTTCCGGCGATGTCGTATAGGTGGTCTCGGCTGCAACATCGCCCGCTATCCTGGGAAAGCGGGTGTCGAGTTGCAAAACCGAGACACGCGGTGTCATTGTCGTGCATTCTCTGGCAGCCACGTGGCCAGCTCGGGAAAGATGACAAGAATAACCACCATCAGCAACATCAAGGCCACCATTGGAATAGCCGTTTTGGCGATATAGCCAATCTGATGGCGTGTCATCCCCTGCAACACAAACAGGTTAAAGCCGATGGGCGGGGTTACCTGCGCGGTTTCGATGACCACCACAAGGAATATCCCGAACCAGATGACATCAATCCCAGCTTGACGGATCATTGGTTCAACAATTGCCATTGTCAGCACGACCGAGCTGAGGCCATCCATGAACATCCCAAGGATCAGATAGAAGACCGTCAGAACCGCAATCAACATCACAGGGCTCAGATTATAACTGTCAATCGCCGCCGCCAATGCGCGGGGTAACCCGGTAAATCCCATGGACAAGGATAGAAACGCAGCTCCCATCAAGATCAGCGCGATCATGGCTGATGTGCGCGTGGCCCCCATAAGGCTGGTGACAAACGTGTCCCAGCTAAGCGATCCCTGACCCAATGACAGCAAAAGCGCCCCCACAACGCCCACGGCTGCCGCCTCGGTTGCGGTCGCGTAGCCCATGTACATCGATCCGATAACAACAATGACCAAGCCAACCACGGGCAGCAAAAACCGGCTTTCGGCAAGCATTTTGCCAAAGGGCATCCGTTCTTCTTTGGGGGGGCGTTCGCCGGGACGGACATAATGCCATGCCATAATGTAGAGCATAAACAATCCCGCCAATACGAGACCGGGAAAGACGCCTGCCATGAATAGCTTGGTAATGGATTCATTGATCGTGACGCCGTAGACGATCAGCGTCAAAGACGGCGGGATCATCAAGCCAAGCGTGGCCGCGCCCGCAAGTGTTCCAATGATCATGAATTCGGGATAGCCGCGCTGGCGCAGCTCTGGAATGGACATCTTGCCAACCATATTCAGTGTCGCTGCCGAAGACCCTGATACGGCAGCAAATAATGTGCAGCCTGCAATATTGGTATGCAAAAGCCCGCCTGGCAGGAACCGCATCCAAGGTGCAAGTCCGCGGAACATGTCTTCGGACAAACGGGTCCTGTATAAGATCTCGCCCATCCAGATAAACAACGGTAGCGCAGTTAACGTCCACGAACTGGCGCCAGTCCAGATTGTGGTGATCATGGCATCGCCTGCAGGTCGCGAGGTGAAAAGTTCCATCCCGACCCAAGCCACACCCATCAGTGCAAGACCAACCCAGACCGAACTGCCCAAAAGAGCAAATAGCACAAACATAAAGATGATGGTGGCGTATACTTCGGTCATTCTACGATCTCTCCCTTGATCTGAGAGCCGCGTGCGATCAACAAGCGATAAAGATGATCCCAAATTGCGACCGCCAAAAGTACAGTACCAATCGACATGGCGATTTGGGGCAGCCAGACGGGTGTGAAAACCAGATCTGATCCCCCGCCTTTCGCCCAAAGTGACCCCCATTCCCACGGCCATGTGCCAAGCATCGTAACGGTGGTCAGGACCCATTCCGGCACCTGATCAAGGCCCTGCGTGCGATCATTCAGCATTTCTGACAGAATGTTGGTCTTGATGGCATAGCGCGCGAAATACGTGGCCGTGATTGCGGATATCAGCATGGCGAAAGCGTCCAGCCACAGCTTGGTAAAGCTGTTCAACTGTAACAGAATGGATACTCTGATATGGGCCCCTTGGGTCAGCGCGTAGGCCATTGCGAAAAACGACGTACACGCCATGGCATAACCGGCAAACTCTGTCCCGCCGGGGAAAACCTGACCAGTCCAGCGTGACACCATTTGACCGACAATTAGCATCAAAATCAGCACCATGAAACAGGCAGCGACTGCGCCTGAGCCGACGTAGATGCGATCAAGGATCCGCCAGAATGGCGCTAGAATTGGACGCATCTGGTAGGGAAGAAATGCGCAAAGCAAGGCAAGCGCAGTGGGCAGTACAAACAACCAGACCCAAAGCGGCAGAAACAGAAACGGCAGCTGCCAGTCGCGCATGGCCCGCATCCTCCCTTATCAAGATATCAGATGGACAGTGTGATAAATCGGCCCCGCGCACTGCACAGGGCCGTTTTGGATTTGATCAGTTCGACATTGCCATATAGCCGTCTAGGATTGCCTGACCGTCGTCGCCAACTGCGGCAAGCCAATCAGCAGTCATTTTCGCACCGATGGTTTCCAACTCGGCCAAGAACTCTGGCCCGGCATCCTCAACAGCCATGCCATTGGCTTCGAGTTGCTCGAAATACCAGTTGGCAAGTTCTTCGGATTTAGCAGCGCAGGCGGCCCCGGTCTCGTCTGCGGCCTGCTGAATCGATGCCTGCATACCAGCGTCGAGACCTTCCCACATACCTTTGTTCACAATCACATAGTTGCGTGGCAGCCATGCGTTGACCTTGTAATAGTGCGACAGATGTTCCCAGACCTTGCGGTCGTATCCTGTAGAACCCGATGAAATAAAGGCCTCTGCGACACCCGTGGCAAGCGCCTGGCTTAGTTCTGCCGCTTCGATTTGAACGGGGACCATGCCAAGCTCTTCTGCAAAGGTTGCTGTGGCAGAGTTGTAGGACCGGAATTTAATGCCCTGAGTATCATCAGAGGATGCAACTTCTTTGTTGAAGTAGAAACCCTGTCCTGGCCATGGGCAGGTGTACAACGCGACCAGGTTCAGATCGGACAGCTGTGCATTGACCGCATCACGTGCCGCAGACCACAACATGGAATTGGCTTCATATGTCGTGGCAATAAATGGTAGATTGTCCCAACCCAAAAGGGGTGCTTCGTTGGCGTGCGCAGACATGAATCGCTCACCGATCGGTGCCTGACCAGTTTGAACGGCGCGCTTGATCTCGCCCCCTTTGAACAATGAACCACCCGGGTGCACCGTGATATCCATTGCGCCATCGGTGTAGTCCCTGACCTTATCCGCAAAAACGACACCCATTTCAGAATGGAAATTCGTTGCGGCGTAAGCCATTGGCATATCCCAATTTTCTGCATGAACGGCGGTGCTGATGGCACCTACTGTCAGGCCTGTTACCACTGCCTTGGTAAAGATATTCATTGTTTGTCTCCCTGATGCTTCTTTTGTTCCGTTATGCATAGGCGTTCGGGTCAAAAGGGCTGGTGTCGATTTCTGTTGGCTGTTGCGTTACAATAGCAGACAGAATTCGCCCAGTTTTTGCGCCACCTGTCAAGCCTACGTGCTGATGTCCAAAGCCCACAAAAGCGTTTGGATGTTTTTTTATTTGACCAATCAAAGGCAAAGAATTTGCGGTGGTGGGTCGAAATCCGTGCCAGCGGTCGATCCTGTCATAGGTAAGGCTGGGGAAAAGCTCGGTTATGTTGCGTTCCAGCAAATCCAGCGCAGATTGGTTGTCCGGACCATCCAATCCTGAAAAATCCACAATGCCTGCCAAACGCAAGCGTCCGCGCATGGGGGTCACCACAAATTTCCCTGACGCAACCATGACCGGGTTATTTGGCATGTCCGAAGGATTGATTAGCTCAATGTGGTATCCGCCTTCGCTTTCAAACGGCACGTTCAGGCCCAGTTTCCGCGAAATATCCCCGGCCCAAGGCCCGAGGGTGAATGCAAATTTGTCTCCGGAGATGTCACCGTCCGAGGTTTGCAAAGCAGTTAGTTTGGTTCCCTGCATGCGCAGTCCGGTGATTGTTGCGATTTTGAATTCACCACCAAGAGATTGAAATTCGTCGCACAAAGTTTTGATATATTCCCCGGGATCACTAATCCGACCGTGGTTTTTGTTTTGCACAACTGTGTCAAAAATATCAGTATACAAGGGATCTTGTGTTGCAAACTCGGTGCCTGAGACAACCTCATGCGGCAGTCCGTTTTCTTGTCGAATGCTCCAAGCCCAGTGATCTGCATCGAACGCTGCGCGGGTCTGGTAGGCAAAACAATAGTCTTCAAAACTGATGAACGGCTCTGCGGCTGTTCCTTTGGCCAGTGCTTGGTGCTGAGCAACGCTATCGCTGAGCAGGCTGGTCATTGCGCGCGCATACCGCCGCACATGTTCAATATTGGCGTGTGCCATGTATTTGCGCAGGAATGGGGCCAATCGGGGAAGGTACCGCCAGCGCATAAAAAGTGGGCTGGTGCTGTCCATCAGCATGCCGGGGGCTTTTTTCAGCAAGCCAGGGACCGTCACCGGAATGACCGAACCAGCCGCAAGTATGCCGGCATTACCATATGAGGTCCCCGAGGCAGGCCCGGCGCGGTCCACCAGCGTGACCTGCACCCCTTTGCGTGCCAACCAAAGGGCACAAGATACGCCGTTAATCCCAGCGCCACAGACGATGACATGCATCTTGAATGTCCTTTTATCGCAAAGTCATGACGTGCACGTGCACGTGCACAGCAAGAAGCAAGCGGTATGCCTGCCGTTACGCTAGGCAAGCAAGGCGCGCGCAACAAGCTTTTTAACCCGTTGATAGGTGCCATTGGCCAGCACATGTGGGTTTGTCATGGCAACAAAGGGGGAAGCCGACCGTCTCTTTAGCGCAAGGCGGCAATAACAAGGTGCATGAACTGATCGACGGAGCCCGCGTCTATCCAACGCGCGACGACAACCAAATCAGACTGAGGATCAATCCAGATCAGATTTGTACCCACTCCGATGGCAAAAACAGACGTCTCAGAGGCACTCTTGTAAATCGTGCGCCTTGTGTTCAGCCACCACAAAAACCCATAAGATTCATTCAACGCACAGGGTTTTTTGCAGCGATCCAGCCACGTTTTTGAGATCAGATGTTGATCGCCCCATTTGCCTCCATTGGCAATCAACTGTCCTGTCCGCGCTTGATCCAGCGTGCTGATCCATAGCCCCCCCCCCCAATGGGCACCGCCGGATACCGATTGCATCCGAGTGCCGTCGATTTTGACATAAGAGTTGTCATACCCGTGCCACTGCCATGTTTGTGAGGCGCCGATAGGATCCAAGATGCGTGTGCGCAGCACATCGGGTAGGGGCCGACGAAATACATGCAACAGCGCAAGTGCCAGCCGGTTCACCCGCACGTCATTGTATTCCCAATAGGTACCCGGGTTTTTCAGGATACGCTTTTGACCTTTGATACCCGAATGGGTTTCTCCCATAACGCTGCGGTTGTGGTCAATCCAATCAGGTTTGTCCCAAAGCGTACCCTGCCATTCGCTTGTTAGCTGCAATAAGTGCATCCAAGTGATGGTACGATTTTGCACGCTGTCAAAACCTCCATCCCGAACCAAGTCAGAAACTGGCGCGTTGATATCGGGGATCAGCCCGTCGTCCACAGCAAGACCCGCAAGCAGTGCAAGATAACTTTTCGAGACGCTGAAGGTCATATCCACACGTGACACGTCCCCCCAGTGTGCGGCGATCTTACCATGCCGCATGATCACACCGCTTGGGTCTTTGCGTTTCTTAACGGGACCAAGTGTTTGTCCTATTGGCCAGGGTTCTTCAAAATGGCCCTGTTCCAGCGCCGCACCGATGTCGCGGTTCATAGAAGACTCGTGGCGCTGGGCAAATGCGATGGCGTTTTCCAAGGCCTGTGTCTCAAAGCCCAACTCTGATGCGGTTCCATAAGGCATTGGATCAAGCGGCATTGGGCGACCTCTCAAAGCTGATCAAAGGCGTCCAACAGCATTGTGTCAAACGCCAACATAACGTGATGCCAGATCGGGGGTGAAATCCAGCATGGATCCCGCCCAGACTGTTTGCCCACGCGACAAGATTACGGCCGTGTCTGACACTGTGGCAAGTTCCTTGATGGATTTATCGATTAGCAAAATAGCCATACCTGTTTCGGCTTTAATGCGACGGATGGCGGACCAGATCTCTTGCCGGACAATGGGTGCGAGCCCTTCTGTCGCCTCGTCCAGGATCAATAAGCGTGGGTTGGTCATCAGGGCACGGCCGATGGCAAGCATTTGTTGTTCACCGCCCGAAAGCGATGATGCGGTTTGTGTGCTCCGTTCGCTGAGCCGAGGAAACAACTGACCGATCGTGGCCAGATCCCATGGGCCGGGTCGTGCTGCCGCGATCAGGTTTTCAGTTACTGTCAGATCTGTAAAACATCTCCGTCCTTCGGGCACCAATCCGATCCCGAGCCGGGCAACCTTGTAGCTGGGCAAAGCATGCAGATTTTGGCCCTCTAAAAAGAGCCGCCCTGTAGAGGGTAACATGCGGCAAATCGCTTTGACGGTTGTCGATTTTCCTGTGCCGTTGCGGCCCATCAAGGCCATGACCATGCCCGGTTCGATATGAAGGTCGACACCGAACAACGCTGGCACTTCTCCGTACGATGCCTGTAAGCCTTGAACCGAGAGTAAGCTCATGCGGGATCACCAAGGTATGCGTCGCGCACTGTCGCCGAGGCGCGGATGTCGGCCACAGACCCTGTCGCGATGATCTGTCCGTAGACCAACACGCTGATCCGGTCAGCCAGCGCAAAAACGGCGTCCATATCATGTTCCACCAGAAGGATCGGTGCCTGATCACGTAGCCCATCCAGAAATTCAGTCATTTTCTTGGTGCCCTCCGCGCCCAAACCGGCCATAGGTTCGTCCATCACAAAGGCGCTTGGTTCAAGCGTTAGGGCAACCGCAACCTCAAGCTGGCGGCGTTGCCCATGGCTAAGTGTCGCTGTCTGCTGGTCACAGACCTTTTCAAGCCCGACACGTTCCAGCGCCGCCATAGCCTGGTCAAGCCGGTCCCTGACGTTACTGGCATTTTTCCAAAACCGCCATGCATGCCCCGAGGCGCCAAGTGTCCCAAGCAGGACATTTTCCAGCACCGTATCCTCCATGGCCAAAGCCGACACTTGAAAGGTGCGCCCCAATCCCGCCTGTGCACGCGCCTGAGTTGTCAGGGATGTCACATCGCGCCCCTGCATCAGGATCTGGCCAGCGTCAGGGGCCAGCCCACCACAGATCTGCGCAATCAGCGTGGATTTGCCGGCTCCATTCGGTCCGATAATGGCATGAATTTCGCCAGGTTTCAGAGATATTGAGACATTGTCAGTGGCTTTCAAGGCGCCAAATGATTTGCAAAGGCCGCGGGTTTCAAGGAGGTGTTCAGACATTCGGACCAGCCTTTCCCGTTAAAAAGCCGATCACCCCACCACGACTGAACAGCACAATCCCCAACAAGATTGCCCCCAGTCCAATATGCCAGTACTCGGTCAGGCCCCCCAGCCAATGTTCCAGCGCGACAAACAGGGCCGCACCGATAACGGGTCCCACCAAACGGCCAACACCCCCGATAATGATCAACACGATCAGTTCGCCCGACAGGTGCCAACTGAACATCGAGGGGCTGACAAATCGATTAAGATCGGCATAAAGCGCGCCCGCGAGACCGGTTATTGCCCCAGAGATGACAAACGCCAAAAGCTTGAGCCGCACCGGATTCAGTCCGACGGTTTCAACCCGAGCAGGCGCTTGACGTGCCGCGTTCAGCGCCAGCCCAAAACTTGACCCGCGGAGCCGTGCCTGCAAGACAAGAGCCAAACACAGCAGGACAAAACACAGGCCAAAAAACTGGATGGGAACCAGTGTATTGATGCCGGGGAACTCGTTGCGCAGATAGATTGATAGACCATCCTCTCCTCCGTACGCGCTCCAGGATACTGAAAAATAATAGAGCATTTGCCCAAAGGCGAGGGTTATCATAATGAAATAGACACCAGATGTGCGCAGCGACAATACCCCGATAGCAAGTGCCGCCAGCGCCGAGGTGACGACAGCCACAATCCAGATGACCGGCATGGATTTGGTCCCTTCAATGACCAAAGGCCCAAGGGTGAGTGGGCTATATGTTTGCGCATGATAGGCAAGAATACCCATAGCGTATCCTCCCAGCCCAAAAAATGCGGCGTGTCCAAGACTGACCAATCCACCGATGCCCAACGCGATATTCAAACCGACGGCAGCCAAGCCCAAAATAGCAACGCGGGTGGTTAGGGTAATTGTAAACGGCTCATCTGTCCAAAAGGCCAAAATCGCAATGATGAACAGTCCGGCAGGCACCGCGAATGTGATAAAACGCTCTGGTATCATGCGCGTGCTCCGAACAGGCCAGAGGGTCGCCAGACCAGCACCACGCCCATCAAAATGTAGATAGCCATCGAGGCCAAAGCAGACCCGGTTTGTGTGGCTGCACCCGGTTCCATAAATAACTTAAAAACCTCGGGCAGAAAAATTCCGCCCAGCCTGTCTGTCAATCCAACAAGGATGGCCCCGATGAATGCGCCTTTGATTGATCCGATACCGCCGATGACCACGACGACAAAGGCCATGATCAGAACAGGATCGCCCATGCCGACCTCAACAGATTGTATGGCCCCGACCAGTGCGCCGGCAAAACCTGCCAGAGCTGCACCAAGCGCAAAGACGACCGTGTATAGCCGCGAGATGTCGACACCAAGGGCTGCGATCATTTCGCGGTCGTTTGCTCCGGCGCGGATCTGAATGCCGATACGCGTGCGCGCTGTCAGCCACCATAACCCACAGCCGACCGCCAGTCCGACACCAATCAGGGCCAATCGGTAGAGGGGATATTGTACGCCTCCGGGCAGCATAATGGGACCCGACAGCATTGGCGGCACATCGAAATACAGGGGAAAGGACCCAAAAACCCATCTGGCCCCTTCAGCAAAGATCAAGATAAGCGCAAAGGTGGCAAGGACCTGATCAAGGTGAGCGGCGCGATACAATCGACGGATCACAAAAACCTCGATCACCACCCCAGCTGCAGCCGCTGCCGCCAAGGATGCAGCCAGTGCCAGAAAAAAAGATCCTGTCGCCGCAGCGACTGCCGCAGCAGCAAACGCCCCAACCATATACAGTGATCCATGGGCAAGGTTGATCAAACCCATAACACCAAAAATCAGGGTCAATCCCGCCGCCATCAGAAACAGCATGACGCCAAATTGCAGCCCGTTCAAAAGCTGTTCGATGATCAGGATGGGAGACATTTTATGCGCTCTTTCAGGTCTGCCCCAGTGTCACCACCGGGGCAGAGCCAGTATCATCGGGTGCAGTCTGCCGCATAAACGTCGCCGTGGTTCTCTAGCGTGACCGACAAAATCCGATTGGTGACCAGATCGCCTTCTTTCACAACTTCACGTGCATAAATGTTCTGAACTGGATGCCTGTTTGATCCAAAGGCAAAGTCCCCCCGCGTGCTGTCAAAATCGGCAGCCATCAAGGCCGCCCGAAACGCATCTGCGTCGTCGGGATGTGCAACATCTATGGCCGAGATCAACAGGTTTGCCGTATCGAAACCTTGGCTGGCGTAGAGGGATGGAAGGCGGCCATAGGTCTCTGTAAAGCTCGCCACAAAGGCTGCGTTTGTGGGGTTGTCGATATCCTTGTTCCATTGGGATGTGTTGACAACGCCCAAAGCTGCGTCCCCCACAGCGCCCAAGATACCTTGATCAAACGAAAAGGCCGGACCCACCAACGGGATGTCCACGCCACTTGCGGCGTATTGCTTCAAAAATGAGATCCCCATGCCTCCGGGCAAGAAAAAGAAGACACTGTCTGCGCCACTGGCCCGAATTTGCGCAATTTCGGCTGCGTAGTCGGTCTGACCAAGCTTTGTGTAGATTTCACCCGCAAGGTCCCCGTCAAACAGGCGCTTGTATCCTGTCAATGCATCTTTGCCTGCGGGATAATTGGGGGCGAGGATGAAGGATTTTTCAAAACTCGCCTGATTGGCATAGGCACCTGCGGCTTCATGCAAGGCATCGTTCTGCCAAGCGACATTGAAATAATTTTCATGGCATCCTCGACCGGCAAGCGCCGAAGGGCCGGCGTTTGGCGACAGGTAAAATACGCCCTGCGCGGTCGATGCAGGCACAACCGCCATGGCGAGGTTTGACCAGATAATGCCTGTCATCACATCGACACGTTCGGACTGGATCATTTTGTCGGACAACTGAACCGCAATATCGGGCTTGCGCTGGTCATCTTCGATGATGACCTCAATATCGCTCCGACCTGCTTGCGTGATTGCCAGCATAAAGCCATCGCGGACGTCAATTCCCAGACCGGCGCCGCCGCCCGACAGCGTGGTGATCATCCCGACCTTGACATCGGAGGCAGCGGCGGTGCCCACCAGCGCTATGGCAGCGGACAAAAGCAGTTTCTTGATCATGTTGGTTCTCCCTATTTTATTTTGGTTCTTTTGTTTCAAAAGGTCGAAAAGGTCAGCGTGGTCATCGTTCGTTCGACGTCATCGACCGAACTGATCATGGCATTTACAAACCGGCCGACATCTTCGCCAGACGGAACATAAATCTTAAGCAAAAGGTCGAACTCTCCACTGGTTGAATACATCTCCGAGTGGATTTCCTTCAACGCAATGGTGTCAGCGACACGATAGGTTGTTCCGGGCTTGCAGCGTATCTGTACGAAAACACATGTGGTCATGGTCGGGGTCCTTTGTATGCGCATGAGGTCTGCACACCCTGTTTATGTGCAGTTTTGTGCAATTTTAAGGGAAACGCCACGGGTGGCGGACATTTTTCGTCATCAATTTCTAAAGCTCTGTCTATCGTGCTGTGGCGCGCAAGAGGTGTGCGTAGATGTTCTAAAGGTGGCTCAATGTTTCCTAATATTCTTCAAATATCTAATTCTATTGTATAAATCGCAAATTTGGCTTGGTCGTTTTGCCGCCAAAGGCGTCTGTGGGCAGGTGATTTGTGTCCGCTTAAGACAAGATGCGAGAAATCGAATGGATGACAAACACACCATCCACTCTACTTCAATTGCGAACGCACATCTTTTTTCTTTAGGAGATTTTCCTATGTCACCAGCCCGCACCGTTGTTTTTGGCTTTGCCTTGCTTTTGCTGTTTGGCCAACCTCTTCTGGCGCAAGGTCGCCCTGCGGGTGTCACGACTGAAGTTGTCGTCGCACAAAACATGTCGGAAACGGTCGCTGTTTTCGGTCAGATCATTCCAGCCCGAGAAAGCGATGTTGCCGCCCGCGTCATGGGCGTTGTGACCGAGGTACATGTCCGGATTGGCGATGCGGTGACGGCTGGTGCGATCCTCGCGCGGTTGGATACGGAACGGCTAGAGATCGAGGTGCAGCAAGCGCAGGCGGAAAGCGCGATCACCGAAGCTGGGATCGTCGTGGCGCAAACACGCCTCGACCGTGCAGAGACTGCATTGCGGCGAACCGAAAGTCTCGCGGCCAGCTCGACTGCGTCGCAGGCACAACTGGACGACCGGGCAGGTTTATACGCAGAAGCACTGGCCAGCTTTCAACAAGCACGCGCCCGTCGGCTCACGTCTGAGACTGTGCTGCGACGCGCGGAATACAACCTGAACAATGCAGATGTTCGGGCGCCTTTTGCAGGTGTCGTTCTGGATGTGCCGACTGAAGTGGGACAGTTCATCCAAACAGGTAACGTGGTCGCCCGCATTCTGGATGTTGCAACCCTAGAGGTCGAGGCCAACGTGCCATCCCGCTATATTCAGGCACTTCAAAAAGAGGTCCCCGTTGTGGCCCGCACGGATGGAGGCGACACACTAACGCTTGCCCTGCGTGCAGTGTTGCCAACGGAATTCACCTCAACGCGCACGCGTCCAGTCCGATTTGATCTAAATGGCGACGTTGGCTTGGTCGCTGCGGGTCAGTCGGTCACGCTTGATCTGCCGGTAAGTGCCCCGCGCGAAATGCTGGTTGTTCCAAAGGATGCGTTGGTTCAAGCCAACGGTGGATGGCGCGTTTTTGTAAACGCTGAAGGAAAGGCAAGTCCTCGGACTGTGTCGATCGGGGCAGCTATCGGTGGAGGGTTCGCTGTCCTAAGCGGCTTGACGCCGGGTGACGAAGTGGTCGTGCGTGGAAACGAACGCTTGCGCCCCGGACAGTCCATCTCAACGGGATCCGGCCGCCCGGGAGGCGGAGGCTGGGGCGGTGGTAGTGGTCGACCGAGCGCAGAAGGCTCGGGCCGACCTGCGTCAGATACCGAAGGGCGCCCCGGCACTACATCTTCTGGTCGTCCCAGTGAAGGTAGCCGGTTGGGCGGCGGCGGCATTGGGCGACCCAGGGCAGATACAGTCGCGACATCACGAAGCACGACTGGGGGCTGATCAATGGACATTATCCGCTACTCTATCCAACGCCCGGTGGCTGTTATTGCTTTGGTCATAATGGCGGTTCTGTTCGGTGCTTTGGCCCTGACCCGAATACCGATCCAGCTTGCGCCTGATGTGCGTAAACCGATCGTGGTCGTGTCGACTGTTTGGCCCGGCGCCGCACCTGCCGAGGTAGAACGCGAAATTATAAACCCGCAAGAGGATGCGTTTCGCGGACTTGAGGGGCTGGAATTAATGTCAAGCCGTGCCCGGACGGGACGCGCCAGTGTGACGCTGCAATTTCAGGTTGGCGCAGACATGGGCGATATCTTGCTGTTGGTGTCTAACCGGCTTGATCGGGTTGGGGGCTATCCCGCTGAGGCCGGCGAACCCACGTTGGATACGTCCGGTTCGGATGACAGCCCTATCGCTTGGGTCACTGTCAGTGCCGGTGAGGGCAACACCCGCTCACTGCCGACCTATGGTGACTTTTTAGAGGATGTCATCAAAGAGCGCTTGGAACGGATCGAGGGTGTTTCAGTCGTCAATGTTTTTGGCGGAGTGAACCAGGAACTTCAGATACTTATCAGCCCAGAAGAGCTCGCCCGCTTTGGCCTGACCATCCCGAGGGTCGTACAAGCCATTCGTTCTGAAAACATCTCGGTTTCGGCTGGTAACATCGATGAAGGCAAGCGGCGCTATGTAGTGCGCGCTGATGGTAAGCTGACGACAATCGCTGCAATCGAAAGCGTTGTCTTGCGCAGCGAGCAGTTGGGCCAAAATGGCGTTCTTGGCCGCGTTCGGTTAGGCGATGTTGCAACGGTGCAGATGTCGCACAAAGAAAGCACGGCCAAACTGCGGTTTCGGGGCGAGGCGGCATTGGCGTTCAACATCATCCGGGAACAAGGCGCCAACGTAATATCGACAATGTCCGAGGTGAAACGTGTTCTTGGTGAACTTGAGGCCGGTCCCGTTGCAGCAGAGAACTTGGTCCTTGAACAGATTTATGATGAGACAATTTATATAGAAGGCGCGATTAGCTTGGTGACCCAGAATATCTGGATCGGGGGGCTTCTGGCGGCAGCTATTCTTTTGTTGTTTTTGCGCAGCCCTCGCGCGACGATTGTGATTTCTTTGGCCATACCAGTCAGCATCGTGGCAACGTTTGTCGCGATGGCGGCAACCGGGCGGACCTTGAACGTTGTATCGCTTGCTGGGATCGCTTTTGCTGTCGGTATGATCGTTGATGCCGCCATTGTGGTTCTGGAAAATATCTATCGCCTGCGAGAACAGGGAAAATCTCCAACTGAAGCTGCCTATGAAGGGGCGCGGCAGGTTTGGGGGGCAATCCTTGTCTCGGCATTGACAACCGTCATGGTCTTTATCCCGATCCTATTGATGCAGTTGGAGGCCGGTCAGCTTTTCCGGGACATAGCCGTCGCGATATCGGTGTCAGTTATGCTTTCGCTGGTCGTCGCAGTCACGGTTATACCCGCCCTGTCCAGCCGTTTGCTGGTTGGCAGTGCGTCTGGTATCCGACCCATGCGTTTGCCGGTTGTCGACCACATTGGTGCGGGATTTAAGTGGTTGGTCATGAGCTATGTCAAGCTGACTGTGCGCTATCGGGTGGCAGGTTTGGTCATGGTAACGGGTATCGCAACCAGTGCAGCACTTGCAGCATGGATATTTTTGCCAAAACTTGAGTATTTGCCCGAGGGTAACCGCAATCTGGTCTTTGGCCTGTTAATCCCGCCGCCTGGCTATAATCTTGAAACAACCGAGACAATTGCTCAGCGGATTGAAGCTGTGGCAAGGCCATTGTGGGAGGCCGCACCAGAGACGCAGACCCCCGATGGCCAACCGGCCCTGTCGTCGTTCTTTTTTGTGGCGACACCCGGCAACAGCTTTGTCGGTGCGGCCACAGTCGATGATACGCGGGTTGCAGAAACGATCCCGATTCTATCCCGACCGATCTTTTCTGAACCCGGGACCTTCGGCTTTATGACGCAACCGTCGCTCTTTGGGCGAGGGGTCGGAGGTGCGCGCACGATCGAGCTCAACGTTTCGGGAAATGACCTAGAAGACATACTCTCCGTTGCTGGACAGGCCGCCGGTATTATTGCGCGTGTGCTCCCCCGGCGCGAAGGTCACCAGTTCCGCCCGATACCGGGCTTAGAACTGGGGGCACCAGAAATCCGCTTGACTCCAGATCGGTTGCGGCTGGCGGATGCTGGTCTATCCACGGACGCTCTTGCGGCAACTGTGGATGCTTACAACGACGGTATCAGGGTGGCCGAGATAAACTCAGGCAGTCGCAGGATAGATCTGACGCTGAAAGGCGATGCCAGTGCATTGGGCCCCTTACGGACGCAGGATGTTGGCAGTTTCCCGGTTGTAACGCCGTCGGGTAGGATTGTGCCCGTTGGCGAGTTGGCTGACGTCCGTGTCACGGCAGGACCGACTGAAATCCGTCATCTTGAAAGGTTGCGTACTGTGACCCTTGAAGTGCGTCCCTCGGACAACCTTCCTCTGGAAGCGGCAGTAGAGCTTTTGCAGGACGAAGTGGTCTCTGTGATTGAACAAAGAGGGATGCCACCCGGCGTGCGTCTGTCCGTCTCAGGAACGGCAGATCAGCTGTCCCAAACATGGACTGCGATCCAGATAAACCTGCTCGTTGCTATGGTGATCGTGTTTTTGGTGATGGCCATTCTGTTTGAAAGTTTTGTCCTGCCGCTGGTCGTACTGATTTCGGTTCCTATTGCGGCAGCTGGCGGTGTCGCTGGTCTGGCTGCATTGAACCTGATCGGCACGCAACCACTGGATATGCTCACTCTTTTGGGCTTTGTCATCCTTGTGGGTATCGTGGTTAACAATGCAATTCTGATCGTACACCAATCGTTATTTTTGCTAAGAGAAGAGGGCATGGCACCGATAGACGCGATCGAGGAAGCAACCCGCAACCGCATTCGTCCCATATTTATGTCGACCTTGACGTCCGTCTTCGGGATGCTGCCATTGGTCATTTTTCCAGGCGCGGGATCAGAGTTGTATCGCGGATTGGGAGCTGTGGTTGTCGGAGGACTGTCCATGTCGGCCTTCCTGACCTTGCTGACTGTGCCGCCCCTGCTGAGGCTGGTTCTGCGCCCGCAAAAGCGGCCTGATGCGGCTATCCTTCCTGAGACTGCACAGCCCGCTCCCGTCGTTTAGGGTTAGGGACACCCGCAAAACAGGAGGCGTATTGCAGGTTATTTGGTTTAAACGGGATCTTCGCGTTGAGGATCATCGGGCACTGGCAGAAGCTGCGCAAAGAGGGCCGGTTCTACCGCTTTATGTGGTCGAACCAGAGCTTTGGCAGCAGCCGGACATGTCGGCGCGGCAATGGGCTTTTGTGCATGACTGCCTGTCCGAGTTGCAGCCTGCTCTGGCGCGCTTAGGGCAGGCGCTGGTGGTCCGATTGGGCAGTGTCGAGGATGTCCTGCAAAAGCTGCATCAGACGACGCCCTTTACTGCGTTATGGTCCCATCAGGAAACGGGCAACGACTGGACGTTTCAGCGCGACCGGCGTGTTCAGGAGTGGTGTCGTGCGCATGGGATTATATGGCACGAATTGCGCAACCATGGCGTCGTACGACGTTTGGCCAGCAGGAACGGTTGGGCTGCACAGTGGGATCGCTTTATGGCAGAGCCGCGTGCGCAGGCACCGACGTTGGAGCCCTTAACTGTAGAACCGGGCAACATTCCGTCCCTTGCCGATTTGGGTCTGAGCGGTGATTTGTGCCCTGAACGCCAATCTGGTGGACGAGCCTTCGCACAAGACACGTTACAGTCGTTTTTGGTTAAACGCGCGCGAACGTACCGGCGCGATATGTCTTCGCCCCTTGCCGGCGCACAGGCCTGCTCTCGCTTGTCGCCCCATCTAGCCTGGGGCAGCATCTCAATGAGAGAAGTGATGCAGGCGACGTGGCAACACCAAGCCAAGCCACCGGTCCATGCTCAAACAGCGGAGTGGCGTGGGTCGGTCAAATCCTTTGCCGCCCGGCTGCATTGGCATTGCCACTTCATTCAAAAGCTTGAGGATGCCCCACGACTGGAGTTTGAAAATTTGCACCGTGCCTATGATGGCCTGAGGTCCAAAGAACCTGATGCCGTGCGATTGGCAGCGTGGCAGAACGGTGAAACGGGTTTGCCGTTTGTGGACGCTTGCATGCGGTGTCTGGCCCACACCGGTTGGTTGAATTTCAGGATGCGTGCCATGGTTATGGCTACGGCAAGCTATCACCTTTGGCTGGATTGGCGGGCACCCGGGCTTTACCTTGCCCGTAAGTTTACGGATTATGAACCGGGTATTCATTGGAGCCAGGTGCAAATGCAATCAGGCACAACGGGCATCAATACCATTCGGATTTATAACCCCGTCAAGCAAGGGCACGATCAGGACCCGACTGGTGTGTTCACGCGGCACTGGCTGCCCGAACTTGCGGATATTCCTGATGCACAGTTGCAAGAGCCGTGGGCGGCAGAAAACGCAGATCAGGTTCTGGGACACCGGTATCCATACCCCATTATCGACCATCTGGCCGCAGCACGATCAGCCCGCGATACCATGTGGGGCCTGCGTAAGGGGAACGCGTTTCGGTCCGAGGCATCGGTCATCCAGTCAAAGCATGGCAGTCGGAAATCGGGCATCCGCAACCGGGGTCAACGCAGGCGCGCCCCGTCTGCGCAGTTGAGCCTGCCCTTTGGTGACTAATATTTCAGACGCCAGATCAAGGGCAGGATCGCGATCACCAAAACCCCTGCCAACAAAAAGGGGGCACCGGGCACGTACATCGGACCATCTGTTACGAACTGGTTGAATACACCGGTCAAAGCCAAAGGCGCTGCCACTGCTGCAACAGAGGCAAGTGATGCGATGATCCCCTGAACCAGACCTTGTTGATCCTCGCCGACCCGATTTGATGCAAAGGCTGTCATCAAGGGGGGGGCCATATCCGAAAGGGCCGCTACGGGCATGAAAATGACAACTGCCCAAAGTGTTGCAGACGTGCCAAACCCGATAAACCCAACCACCGCCGCCCCGACTGCGATCAAAAGCGTGCGATAATCCCCCAGGCGCCGTGTCAACTGTGGCAGCACACCGGCCTGCACCACGGCGACCAATATGCCATAACACGCCAGTGTCAGGCCAATGGTAAGGCTATCCCAGTTAAAAACCTGGCGTCCCCAATAGGACCAAAGCGTGGGATAGACCAAATTTGCGAATTCAAAGACGAACAAACACATCAACGGAACGGCAAGGCCCGGCACCCCGAACGCCCGAATGATCGAGCCGAACGGATTGAGGTCCCGCCATCCAAATGCCCGGCGATTTTCTGGCTTTAAAGATTCAGGCAGTATAAAAAGGCCAAACAGAACATTTAGCCCGGCCAATCCCGCAGCAATCCAGAACGGTGCCGTGATGTGCCAAGAGGCTGCAATACCACCAAGGGCGGGACCCATGACAAAACCCACGCCGAAGGCTGCGCCGATCATGCCAAAACTGGCTGCACGTTCGTCCGGTTTGGCGATATCCGCAATATAGGCTGTGGCCGTTACATATGTGGCTCCGGCAAGGCCTGCCAAAATGCGTCCAACCAAAAGGACCCAATAGGTCTGTGCCATCGCCATGATGACATAATCGAGCGTGAGTACGACGAGCGCCACGATCAGCACAGGTTTGCGCCCAAAGGCGTCTGACAGGCTTCCCACAATGGGACCCACAAGAAACATCGCTGCCGCGTAAGCGGACATCATCACTCCGCCCCATAGCGCACCTTGGGCGGTATTCCCCGCCCCAACCCGATCCATCAAATCAGGCATGATCGGAAAGACAATACCCACCCCGATTGCATCGATCAGCAAAGTAGACAGAATGAACAGGAAGGGACCATTAAGTTTCATGGTGTGCACAGACATTTCATCTAGGCGAAGTCCACTGGGCTTGAGATTCAGAAAATTTGGTTGATCGGGTTACTTCGCGGCCAGATTAGGGGGGAACCCGCGCTGCCGTTCGTGCCGGATTGGTCTACCTATTTTTCGGTAATGCTCTCGCGTCACAGGTGCGAAAAGGGGGGGGCGCCCCCCCCTTTTAGGCGCCTCAGGCGGCCTTGGAGCGTCTTGGCCTGCGACGACGTGGTGCGTTGCCGGCCGGTTTATTTGCTGCTGATCGCGGCTTGCCTGAAGGACGCTGCTTAGTGGCGGGCTTGTCAGACACCGGAGATTGAAAGGGTCGGCCACTTGTCACAGGAATGGTGATTTTCATCACTTTCTCAATTTGTTTTAATTGTCCCATCTCGTCTGGTGCGCAAAAGGCGATTGCCTCGCCTTCGCGGCCTGCGCGTGCTGTACGGCCAATTCTGTGAATATAGTTTTCCGGTACATTAGGCAGATCGTAATTTATAACAAAGGCAACACCAGGGATGTCTATGCCCCGTGCTGCAACATCTGTTGCCACCAGCACTGTAATTTCACCAGCGCGGAAACCTGCCAAGGCCCGGTCTCTTTGACCCTGAGATTTGTTGCCGTGGATCGATGCTGCCTTGTAGCCATCCCGCACAAGCCCCTTCATCAATCGTTCTGCACCATGTTTGGTCCGGGCAAATACCAAAGTCAGGGCCTCAGGCTGCAATATATCTCGCAACTTACCTGGCTTTTCTGCCTGCGTTACATAGTGCAATGATTGGGTGACTTTGTCAGCTGCTTTGCCCGGAGGCGCCACTTGTACCTTTTTGGGATTGGTCAGGTAACTGCGGCTTAATTCTTCCATCTGTTTTGGCATGGTGGCGGAAAACAACATGGTGCGGCGCGGCGTGCCCAAAAGTGGGGCAATTTTACGAAGCGCATGAATGAACCCCATGTCCAGCATCTGATCGGCCTCGTCCAAGACCAGCTGACGCGTTTGGTTGAGATGCACAGCCTTTCGTTCTATCAGGTCGATTAAACGTCCGGGGGTTGCGACCAAAATGTCAGTCCCCCGAGCCATTATATGGACCTGTCGATTCAGGGACTGGCCACCAACGACCGTCGTGATGCGCAGTTTAGAATTGGCCAGAAGCGGGCGTAGGCTGTCCGCAATTTGGCCAACAAGCTCGCGTGTTGGTGCCAATATCAAGGCCTTTGCCGTTTTTGAGGCCGGTTTGGAATAGTCATCCAGCAGGCCATGCACAAGTGGAAGGCCAAATGCGAGTGTTTTGCCTGTGCCAGTTTGCGCAAGCCCCATGACATCATGTCCCGCCAAAGCATGCGGGATTGCTTGTGCTTGGATTGGTGTTGGCTCAGACAGTCCCGCTGTCTGGAGAGCTGCTTGTAAACTTGGCGCAAGGCCAAGTGATTGGAAATCGTTCAAAATTCATCCTAGCTGTCCGAATGCACAGCATCCAAACTATGGTAGCCGCCTGTTCGCGGCAAAGGGGTTTCAAACAGTCATATGCCCGCGGGCGAATCCCGCGTGCCGACCGAATGATGTTAACCCTGCGTGATGGGGGAATATCAGGACGGGTCCGATGCTGAGCTGATCAGCTGGCCTGCTCACGCGGCGGCTCGAAATCCCTGCAGGCTGAATACTTTTTTTGCAGACAATGTCAATCGCTGATCGTGTTTGAGGCCCAACTTAGGTTTTATTGGTCTACCTTCAGCGCCTGACGTATCTTGTCAATTTCGCTTTCCAACCTTTTTAGCTGGTGTTCAAATTCTTGAGCTGAATACGCTTCATTGTGATATTCCAGCATTGATAGGATCTGTGCAACGGATCTAAAGCCTAAAAGCGCAGACGCCCCCTTGAGCGCATGCGCCTGATGGGTAATGGCATCAAGCCTTCCCGCACGCTTATAAGCGCGTAATTTGACCAAAGCTTCGGTCACTGAATTGACTAAATCTTCAACCAGGTTAAGCAACGTGGCCTTATCCAACCCCACAACTATGCCTGCTGCGACTTCAGGTGATATGAGCTTGATCAGGGCGCGCACGTCTTCAAATTCGGGAATGATTCCGTCTTTATAGTCAGACTGCCAAATTTTTTTGGTCTGTGCATCCTTTCCGCGCGCATTGTCCAGCAGATCACAGATAGAGGTTTGCAGTTCGTTATAGGTTATAGGCTTTGTCAGATAGGCATCGACAATGACGTCCTCGCCGATATCGTCGAGTGACTGAACAACATGCGCCGTCAAAAAAGCAACAGGTGGCAGATCGGCGATGTTCCAAATACGCTGCAATGCTTTGACGGCCGTGAACCCGTCCATAATGGGCATCGCCAAGTCCATAAGAATGACATCGAATTTTCCAACTGCAAAGGCATCCAGCGCCTCTTGTCCATTAGACGTGATCGTCACTATGCAGCCCATACGTGACAGAAACGTCCCCAACACCTTTTGGTTTATTTTGTTATCTTCCGCCAGTAGCACCCGAGTGCCCACAAGGCTGGTGGCAAGCGACGGTAATTTTTTTGTGGCTTTGCGATCCACGAGACCAACGACATCGATGGGTATCTCAAACCAAAAGCGCGATCCTTGGCCTGGAACGCTATGAAAGTGGATATTGCCGCCGATTTTTTCAACAATGCGTTTACACAGAGCCAGTCCCAGGCCTGCGCCTTGCGCAGCTTTTGTCAGAGGGTTTTGCACCTGTGAAAAGTCTTTAAAAAGGCGAGTTTTCTCTGCTTCTGGAATTCCTATGCCGGAATCTTCAATTCCGACGGTGAGACGCATGGTACCAGTATTTGTTTTTATGACGCTGGCGGTAGCTTCTATTGGTCCGGTTTCGGAATAGCGAATGGCGTTGCTCAAAAGGTTTGAAATAACCTGTCGAATGCGCGTAGCGTCGCCCCAGAAACGTTCAGGAACGTCGGTATCAATCGTCATGCTAAGACGATTGACGTCATCGCCCAGTTGTCCTTTGGCGAGCTCGAGCAATCCAACGATGATTGACCTTAGATCGACAGGTTCGCGTTCCAAATGCATGGAACCTGCATCAATTCTGGAAAAGTCCAAGACATCGTTCACAATCGTCCGCAAGCTTTCCCCTGATGCCTTGGCATATTCCAAAAGCTGGCTTTTTTCAGTGTCTATTTCATCTGTAACAAGAATATCTACGATGCCTAACATACCGCTCAACGGTGTGCGAATCTCGTGACTCATCGTTGCGATAAACCGCGCGCGTGCAGTGATTGCAGCTTCGGCCCGTGCAAGAGCTTCAGACAACTCTTTTGTACGTTCCGACACCTGCTGTTCTAAATCGTTGGCGTAAGAAGACAGTTTTTCGTTAGCAAGAAACAACTGCCTGCTTTTGTCCTCCAACAATCGCTCGGCGTCTTCGCGCGCCTTTCTTTCCCGTTGATACCGCTTTCGGGAAACAGTATCGGGCTGCGACGCTTCAGTCACAATTTATAGCCTTTGGTTCCAATGTAATATTGAACGTAACATCTGTTGTCCCGGAGGTATTGGGACAGCGGTTGATCGACGCGCTTTCATCGAAATTTTCGACCGAAGCTCTTATCAGGCCCTTGCAGAAATGTTCAAGTGGGCGAGGGGACTTGTAGACCATTTTCAAAGCATCCGGTGCTGTTCGTTCGGTTTCGAATCTTGGCAGCTCGGCGTCTGGATAAAGCTTTTGAACCTCGACATGAATTTCACGGTCCACTGCTTCAAGAAGTTCGAACGACGTTGTTTTTCCCTCGAAAAAACCGGGGTATTCACGTTCAAACATATCCATCATCCACGCGCCGAAATCTTCTTGTAGCTTTTCGCCATCTATACCTGACATATTGCTCAGGACTGTCACCATTTCTATCAGCTCTTCACAGGGGTAGTTGCCCACGCTGGTAAAGGCCCCGCCACTAGGAAGGTCAGCCGTATCCAGAACCGAATCAACCATATCTTCACCGAAGGCGGTTTCAACAAGGCTAAGAAATTCAGTAAAAATGATACCCTTCATTGTCCTAGCGCTCCTTTTTAGGACTAAATGCGCAAACAATGACCCAGACGCAAATTGCTCGCAAGAGCTTTGACTGTTTGCGTGGCATCGTTAGCCTGATGAACTGTTTAACTGACTTTTTGATAGGCACTTTTGGGAAAATGGCTTCAATCTATCATTCGTATGATTTGTTATTTGCGACTGGCCTGAAGAATACCCATTCGCAGTCGTTGGATACGAGAATTGATTGCACAATTGCGACATATTGAACCATAAAAGTACGCGATGCCGGGTTGCTTCATGCGGACTTGTCTGGATCGTTTCAGATGCTATACACAGAAGTGTGTATTGGCGATGGCGTCGCCGCTGCTGGGTTTGCGTTGGTGCAAGTTGCAGTACGTTACATATTACCATCCTGAACGCCCGGATCTTGCTTTGCTGTTTGATGCGGCGAAGGAAGGTATCAGTCGTGATCCTTCTTTGTGTCGTGTTTGAACGGCTGCAATAGGAGCATACCGATGGACGGATCATCCGATCTGAAACCTATTACTTTTGATAGGCCGGAAACATACCGATTTCACCAAGGTGAAAAAATATTGCCTTTTACAGATGCGGAGTATCAAGCACGTTTGCAAAGACTAAGAGCAGTCATGCAAGAACGGGATATCGATGCCTGCGTGCTAACTTCAATGCACAATATCGCTTACTATTGCGGGTTTTTGTACTGTGCTTTTGGACGGCCTTATGCCTTGGTTGTCACATCAACAGACACCGTCACGCTGAGCGCGGGTATTGACGCAGCACAGCCTTGGCGCAGAGGCTACGGTGACAATATCACTTACACCGATTGGCAACGTGACAATTTCTGGCGCGCTATAGTGTCGGTTACGGGACCAAACAAGGTCATTGGTTTCGAAAGTGACCATTTGACGGTCGCACAGCTTTCGTTATTCGACGCGTTTTTGCGGCCGGCCAAGAAAGTCGACATTACAGCAGTGACTATGACGCAACGGATGCAGAAATCTGCAGCTGAAATCTCCCTGATCCGGGCCGGTGCTGCGACGGCTGATATTGGCGGATACGCAATCCGGGATGCAATTCAACAGGGCGCGCGCGAAATCGATGTTGCCATGGCGGGTCGTGATGCGATGGAGTTGGAAATCGCGCGACGCTTTCCTGACGCAGAATACCGCGACACTTGGGTCTGGTTTCAGTCCGGAATCAACACCGACGGTGCGCATAACCCAGTCACCAGTCGAACATTGAATACTGGCGATATTTTAAGCTTGAATGCGTTTCCGATGATCTCGGGGTACTATACCGCTCTTGAACGCACCCTGTTTGTCGAAACCGTAGATGCTGCGTCGCTAGAGGTTTGGAATGCCAACGTAGCAGCGCATGAATACGGAATGAGCCTTTTGCGACCGGGTGTAAGCTGTTCCGAGGTCACGCATGCTGTCAACGGTCTACTGGCTGAAAAAAACCTTCTGCAGTACCGCACATTTGGTTATGGCCATTCCTTTGGCGTCTTGAGCCATTACTATGGCAGAGAGGCAGGGCTGGAATTGCGAGAAGATATTGATACCGTACTGGAGCCGGGAATGGTGATTTCAATGGAGCCTATGTTGACTATTCCAGAGGGTCAGCCGGGTGCCGGAGGATACCGTGAACATGACATTTTGATCATTACAAAGGACGGTGCAGAAAACATCACGGGGTTCCCTTACGGGCCGGAGCATAACATTATAGGATAAGCCATCGGTTGATGCATGGCTTACTCAGCACTGGGTTCAGTCTTCTGTGCCCAGTGCACCTGAAGCAAAACAATGAATTTCACTAATCATGCAGTCCTAAAGTGTTCTGCGATCGGGGTCCATAAAGTAGCCCCATGCTGATCACCCAAAATTCGAAAAAGAAAGAATAATGTAAAAAATCATTCCAGACAAAACCGCTGCGGCAGGAACAGTGAATAACCATGCCGCCACGATGGTCATGAAGTGAGATCGCCGCACCAGTTTGCGTCTGCGGCGTTCTTCTGGTGCGAAATCTGACCGGTTTGGCCAGGGCTTGCGGGCCGTAAGGATTCGGCGCTCTGTATACCACTCTCTAAACAAACCCACCCCAAAAACAGCCCCTACAGCGATGTGCGTAGAGCTGACAGGCAGTCCGAGCCAGCTTGCCAAAATCACTGTAAAGGCCGCTGAAAGGGCTACGCAATAGGCGCGCATAGGGTTCAGTTTGGTGATCTGGCTGCCGACCATGCGAATAAGTTTCGGACCAAAGAGAAACAACCCGAAAGAAATACCAAAAGCTCCTATGAGCATGACCCAGAACGGAATTGTAACTGTCGCCATGAAATCACCGGATTGAGAGGTCTGCACAATAGCTGCCAAAGGACCAACGGCATTGGCCACATCATTGGCACCATGCGCAAAGCTGAGTAATGCCGCCGAAACAACAAGCGGAATTCCAAATAAAACTTTTAGCGATTTATTTCGGTTTTCGAGACCCTGCGATTGTCTACGAATAATAGGGATCATAATCAGCCAGATCAGCGTTCCGGCAATCATGCCAATCAGAACGGCCATGGGCAGATCGATTTTGAGAACCTTATTCAGTCCTTTTAAGGCAAGATATGCAGCAAAGGCGCCCGCCATGATCCCGATCAATACAGGCACCCAAGTGCGGGCCGCTGCAATCTTGTCATCGCGGTAAATGATCCGCGCTTTGATCAGCCAAAGAAACAATGCCGCAATCAAGCCACCCAGCACCGGTGAAATAACCCAACTTGCCGCAATTTTTGCCATCGTGCCCCAATTCACAGCGGCAAAGCCCGCCGCCGCGATGCCGGCTCCCATAACGCCTCCGACGATCGAATGTGTGGTCGACACTGGCGCGCCCAACCAGGTTGCGAGATTTACCCATAGCGCGGCTGATAACAGTGCTGCCATCATGGCCCATATAAAAACCTGCGTCGTGCCCATACTGGTTGGGTCTATAATGCCCTTGGCCACGGTTAGGACGACATCGCCACCGGCAATCAGTGCTCCTGCGCTTTCAAATATGGCGGCAATTGCAATAGCACCCCCAAGGCTAAGCGCGTTTGCACCCACTGCTGGCCCCATATTATTGGCGACATCATTGGCCCCAATATTCAAGGCCATATATGCGCCCAGACATGCTGCAATAATCACGATCAGGCTGTTGCTATCGTGACCAAAAAATAAGGCGGCCGCCAATCCTGCCAGAACAACAAAAAACAACGACACACTCGGGCCGACCAAAGGGCGGCTGGTATACGTGGTTGCAAGCTCTAGATAAGATATTCGTGACAGGTCGCGATCAAGCGTTTCAAGGTGTCGTGCCTCGCCTTTTTTATGTGCCATCGGCGTCCACCTTTTGTTTGTTGCGGTCATTTTGATTTTTTACGTTAAGAAAATTTTTTAAGATTTTAACAACTCGCTTTCTCTTAAAAAAATGCTTTGTAGTTCTGGTTCGTCCACCATGGTTGCTGCAGTCTCGGGTTTTACCCAAATTAGCTTGCGTTCATGCGCTTCTGGAAAGTTATCTGACATTTGCGTTACTGCGACCGAATACACCAAGGTTTCGACCGGAACGCCTAGTCCGAACTCCTTGCGTTTGTGATAGGTGTAACGCGCCATTGGATTTGGTGTTGCGTCTCCGTCTGTGACACCGGCTTCTTCCCAAGCTTCTTGCAGCGCTGTTTGGCTGCAGCTTAGTCCGCGAATTGGCCATCCTTTGGGAATAATCCACCGGCCAGTACCCCTGCTGGTCACCAGTAAGTATCTGCGCGCGTGGCCTGTACCTTGATGACATAGCGCGGCGACTTGCAATCGCTTTGGACGTCGCATCATTGGACCTAAAAATAGGCCCCAGATTTTATCAATAAAAAATTTTATCAGTGTGTCACCTGTGTGCTTATTGCAGTAGCTTAGAAGGTCATCAGCGTATCCGGCCGAATTGACCTGATCGATAGCGTATGGGTGGCCCGTTTTCCATGATGATCACGCCATTGTTTCAGAGAAAACCATGCTATTTGCGCATTAGAGAATAGAATAAACGGCTTTCTATATTTTGGCCTGCATCCCTAGTTTTCGGCATCTGAACGCAAGAGGCGTTATTGACAGCCAAATATTGGATCCGGAGCAGCTATTTCTTTTTTTGATCAAAAACAGTAAAAAATCAAGGATCTGTCTGCAATATTTGCGACGGTGTTTGATGAACTCTGATGTCAGCATTGTGCGTGTTACGTTTGATGTATCTGTCAGCCGATACACAAGGTGCCGCCGTCCGTGCGGCCTTTTTTCATGTCAAGGATAACGAAGAGTTAAAGGGACCTCGTTAGAAAAAATTGCGCGGTGATCTCTGTTTTTTGAAAGACGGATTAGTACATTTGAAACAGTAACGCTGAACGGAGCGCGACGATGAATTTCCGACTTTACACGATGGTGAAAAATAGGATGATCGCGTTTGTGGCGGGTGATAATTGATGTTTCTTTATCTGAATATGATGCAGAGTAGGCCGGTGGCTGTGTATTCGCTTCTCTGACAATCAACCAAACACGTTTGACTTTGCGTTCTCATTCGTATAGTGTAGCTATACGAAAGGATATTTTTTACCCAAAAGTT
>JAQXDR010000199.1 GCA_029251265.1 Pseudoprimorskyibacter sp.
GGAGCCGCCGAAGGACCGAGAATAAGCAGATGTGTGAGAACGGCACCTATCATGGTCGAGCACAGCAGTCCGGCACCAATAAGCTGGCGACCGCGTACCCAAAGCAGTGCTGCGCCGCCAATTTCGATCACGCCAGTCACGTAACGAAACCATTGTCCCACACCGACGGCGTCGAATGTTTGTACCATCATTTCGGCGCCTGCGAGCTTTGCAGCGCCGGCCGCGACAAAGGCCAAGGTGAGCAGGGCCTTGATGGCCAGAAGAGCGTATTTTTTTACGTTGGATGTCATGTTTTCTGTCCTAGTTGTTTGTGTTCGAGTTAGGGTGAATGCAGAGAACGCGTGTCCGATTTAAGGGACTGTGATGCGTCTAGTTTCTGCGGATTTGTACTGGAATTGACGCCTCAGTCGCCGACATTCCGATGGTTCCCGCCGGTGCATCGAAGGGCGCACGTAGTGTGTTTCCCGCCACATCTTCCAGTCGTGGATCGATCAAGAGGCGGTACTTCCCTTCTTGCCATGGGGTGTTAGGAAATAGGGACCAGCCGCCGCCATCGGTTACAAGCGTGCCGTCAATGTTGTGACCGTCGGGGCCTTCTAGTCGCATCAAGCGTCGTGTGGCAGCAACGTCCATGATTCGATCAAACGCCACGGTGAACGGTGTCGTGGTCCCTTTTAAAGGGAGTGCCACTGTCCATGCGTGAGGATTGATTTCGCGCCGCTCGGCTGGTCCGATGTGAAGGTTTACGACCCTATCGGTCCCCATGACACCACCCTGTGCGCTGGTCATGGTGCCCGAAACCACAAGCTGGTAACGCGCCCCGTCGACCAGCGGTGCGCCCGCCAGAGCATTCGGTCCGACGCCCTGTTTTATCCGGCCGGGGTCGAGAATTAAGGTCAGATGTTTTTGAGTGACGTCCCAGAGCTCTGTTTCAAGGTTCAAAAACGGGTTGCGTACCTTCTGTCCATTTTCCCGCAAAAGATGGATTTTGTCACGCATCTGCCCCCGTGTCATGGGTTCGGAAAAGGTCAGATAAAAGCGCAATGTGTTGGCGGGAATCACCGATTGTGAAGGAGAGAATGCAGCCAGTATCGGTGCGCTGGCTGTGGTCGGGTCCAAGGTGAATTCGGTATGAAAAGGTTGGGTATCGCGCCAGTGTATGGATGCGGCGTACGCGGCGCCTGGCTGCAAGGCAAACCGCGGCAATACATGAAGGTCCCCGTTTCCGTGTGAAAGCGAAAAAAGCATGCTGGCTGCCTCGGGCGTTGCGGCGTTTTGCAAGCGGATCAAAGAAGGATCTTCCACAAGCAGTGCTATGTTTTCTGGCGAAATACCCGAGATAATCAGGGCACCGTTGACCGGGTCATACCGCGCATTGGTCTCTGCCGTGGCTCCTATGGGCAAGAGTAGCAAGAATGCGGCAGAAAAAATCTGCCGCATGAGAATGCTTGTGCGTCGCATCAGTTGTATTCCAGCGGTGGTGCGGATTTGTAGCCAAATGGGTCGGCGGTGAAACTTTCAAAATTCATCTCCACGATGTGATCCGCCCGGTCAAAGAAGAACGGCAGCGAGAGGGTATGTAACTGCACGTTACGCCCGTTTTCCGGATCAGCCCGAAGTGCAACGGCCCACATTGGATCAATGATATCAAAATGCTGCGTCCCACTCATGGGCATTGGAAACTGTGGCACACCTGTAATTGCGAACACATTTCCTATGCCTTCACCATGTGGCATCGCATTGGCATCGGCTATTGCGTCAAGATTGATCGAGGCTGCACTGCGATTGGTGTTCGTAACCACCACATTCATGCCGCCATCCCAAGGGTTGGCGTAGGGGAGAATGTCGATTGGTGTGTTGCCAAAGCCCATTTCCCCAATCATCGTTCCGCGAATGTGTGCACCATCGGTCAATTCGGTCAGTGGGATCTTGACGATGGGCGTGCATGCATAGACCGCCACAAGCGTAGGCTCGCCGTCCAGCTCTACGATGGTCTGTGTGATAATTGGCGCGCGGGTTTCATACTGCGCGTGGACTGCATGCCATATTTCGATCGAGGTTGATTTGACGTCTCCGTTGAACGGATAAGCGATGCGGCGAAGTGTCGAGCTGAACTCTTGGTTCGAGACGCCCGAGACGAAAATCTCGCCCTGATAGAAATCAATGTCCGTGATCGCCAGTGTATTCAGCAATTGACCAAACTCAAGCGCTTGTGCTGACGGGACCGGGCCGACGTTGGTTTGGCTGTGCGACGCCGCATCCAGATCGACAAGCTCTACCTTGCCGTGATCAACTTTAAAAATGACAGCTTCGGCGTCCGGTCCTTGGCCACGGTGCACCGACAGAAAAATCTGCTTGGTCGGGGCGTGGACTGCCATGTCGTTGATGACGACCTCGTTGGCGGTGACACCCAGAAGCGCCGCAATCTCAACGTCAATTTTGTCGATGATTGTACGCCCTTCAAATGTCTGTGCGCGCCCCAAAACATACTCTGACTGATCTTCCAGAATGTCATCTCCGAGGTCAAAGGCATGCACAACACCGGCTTTGGAGTCGCCTTCAAACAGGGTGTTTGCATTGTCAAATGTCAGGGCACCGGCGGATTGCAGCGACGGCGTTTCAGCCCATGCAGCGCCTGATACTGCCAGAGCGATCACGCTGGCGCTCAGGGATTTGGTCAGAATCGTCATTTCGATCTCCTGTTATGTCAGATAGGCGCAACGTAAGGGTTGCGAAAAATGCAACAAGAGGTAAAAATTAGAACTTCGTGTTCTAATTTGGAGATTGGATGTGGGGCAGATTGAAGACCTTCGTGTGTTTGTTGACATTGTTGATAGTGCGGGAATTGCCCGTGCTGCCGAGATCCAGGGCATCGCCAAATCTGCAGTGAGCAGGCGCCTAAAGATGCTCGAAGACCGCTATGGAACGCAGCTGATCGACAGAGAGCCCGGTGTATGGAAGGTGACTGATGCCGGCAGAGAATTATATCAGCGCTCTGTTCGCATTGTTCAGGAAATTGACGAAGTTGAGAGTGACTTCGTAGGTCATTCTGCTGCCGTGGAAGGGCCGTTGTCTGTCAGTGTCCCTCGCGAATTTGGGATGACATTTCTGAATTCGTCTTTGATCGAGTTCAAGAAACGCTACCCACAAATTCAGCTTACCCTGACCTTTATGGACAGGCACGTGGATCTGGCGCGCGAGAACATCGACCTTGCGATCCGGATCACTGAAAAACCAAATTCCGCTTTGAATTCGACGAGGATTGGAACGGTGAAACACAATCTGTTCGCCTCTGGTGAGTACCTTTCAAATCAACCCCCGTTGAAGGGTCTTTGTGATCTGCACCACCATCAATTGTTGAACTTCGGTTCGACAAAGCGGGCCTTTTGGGACTTTGTATCGCCCAAGGGAAAACGGAATCGTTTCGAATTCAAGCCCCATCTAAATTCCAATAATGGCCTGTTCTTGTTGAATGCCGTGCGTGCGGGCATGGGCATTGCTCGCTTGCCTGATTTCATTGTTATGGCAGCCGAACAATCAGGCGAGATCGTCCGCGTCTTGCCGGACATGTATATCGCACATTGGGGCATTTTTCTGGTTCACGCCGAAGATCGGCGTATGAACCGACGTATGCGACTGTTCGCTGATGAAATGAAAAAGGCATGTGTTTTTGAGGAGTATGGATAATGTGTGCTGTTCAACGCAGGAGCGATCACAATTGTATTCTGCATGTGCGTCAGTATCTGTTTGGTGAGTTGGATGTGCACTTTCCCTGCGCTAGTGGTGTTGCGCGTTTAGGTGAGGTCATCGTGGCTGAGAAAGCGTCGTCGTAGAGGCTGGAACGGCACAAAAACGTGACAGGTTCGGTAAAGATCCGGATATTGACAGTTTTTACGTGAATGAGTGCAAGCCGTGCACACATGTGCTGGCAATCTTTAAGACGTTTTCGACCCCGCCATGAGATACAAGTCACGACACCCGGTGAACTATGTGAAGCTGCATTTTGGACCGAGAAAAAACCGCTTCGTATGCATGTTCCCGTTGGTCTGTTTCGTATGCAGGGTGCCTTTAGCTTTGGGTCCGAGCATCCATTTCGGCGTGCGCTTGCCAAAGGACACGATGCGCTCAGTGAATTTTACGCCAAGACACAACCCAAAACGATCGCGGACGACTATGGCTTGATGCCGAATAGTCGCGTGGGCGCCGATCTTCCGCCTTGGGAATTGCCTTGGTACGGTCGCGCGCAGCGTCGCGCTCCACCAGGAGAATTGGAGCTGGGCCCCGAGCATGGTGTCTCGTTTTACGGTCCTTGCACAGAAGAAAAGGTGTCTCTCGAGTTGCGCCGCCTCAGCGATCTGAAAAGCAGTATAAGTCAATATGGATATGATCCTGGCGCCTCTGGTGATATTGAAGGGTATGTGTTGTGGGACGGGGACCATTGTTGCTTTTTTGTGCGGGGCGGAAAACACAGGGCAGCGGTACTGGCTCATTTGGGACACCAGCTTATTCCGGTTGCGTTTCGCTTTCGATTTCCCCGGTTAATCGATCCGTCACAAGCCGGTATCTGGCCGTTAGTCAGATCAGGCCAGATGGATGCTGAACTTGCTCGTGATATTTTGCGTTCCTATACGGGGACCAAACGATGAACGAAGGGCGAAACATGGACAAGCTTTTGGCAGCCTCTTCCGGTGACAAAGCCAGCAATTATGATAAGCGTCGCGAAACGTCTTCGCGCTGGAAGGCCAAAGTCGCAGCGATGAAAGTTGTGCTGCCAAAAAACGGGCGCAACCCGGATCCTCGACTGCCCCTTTGGCACCGGCCACTGGGCTACCCAGTATCTAGAATTCGGTGCAGACGTTATTGGCATCGACCTCTCACCTGCAATGCTGGACGAGGCCAAAACAAAGCTCGAGGCATTACCTGTCGAATTAAAATCGCGTGTTACTTTGTGTGAACAAAGCGCCTTTGATCTTAAGCCGTCAAAAGACGAATATTTCCCTGACCTAATTGTTTGCATACGTTTTCTGAATTGGATCGACTTCCACCAAGTTAAGGCATTGCTGGGAATTCTGTCCGATTATAACACGCCACAGATGATTATTGGTGCGAGTGTTGTTCCGACCGGCACAGGCCTTATTCGCCGCGCTTGGTATGATCTTTCCCTGAAGCTGATCAATCAGCGTGGCAAACGAAAAGACGGTCGTGTGCAATTTGCCCACGATGAGAGCGAACTGCTCGCATTGATCGAAAATTTGGGATGGTCGGCGATCGAGACTTCGGTAATCATGCGCAGAAATGCAAGGGTGAACAAATTTTACAGGCTAAAGCGGCATGAACTTTGATGTGTGCGATGCTAGACCTGCCCGGTTCCCTAGCCCGCCATCGGGGGGCAGAGCGCGGCCATATGATATGGCGAGGCCCGCTTCGCGCGCGGCATCGGGCCTTAGGTTTCTAGACCGTCAGACATATCGGGGGTCACTGGTTTGCCATGGGGGGTACGCAAAAAAGCCTCGGTCCAGCGTGTTTTCATCTCGTTCAGCATCTGCGGTGGGACGATCTGCTTTTCGATCATCAGCCGTTCCAGGGTCGTGATCCAGGCGATGTAATAGTCCTCACTGCCGTCAAGCGCATGGTGTCCGCGTGTCGTGTTGAGTGTTTCGCCGAACAAATGGGTCCATTCTGACCAAGTGAAATGACCGGCCTCGTTCATCGCCACGGCTAGGGCAAAGACCTGTCCGTGCCAAGGGGCGTCAAAGCCTGCAGGTGGTTCGTGACTGGGCGCGGCACGGAAGGTCAAGACGTTACCTTTTCCAAGTAGCTTTGCCAGAGGTCCAGCACCATGCTATCGCCCGCGTCTTCGGCCGCATCGTCCCAGAGGTCGCGGGCGGCGAACTCAATCGCATAAAGTGGTTCGGGGGCTTCGCCCATGAAATGTGCATTGCTGTCGGGCAAGACATGGGTGCCATGGCGCATGACGACGGTGCCGGTACGTCCCATGGCGTAGGTGGGCAATCGTGTGTGGCCACCGTGAACACGGGTGTTGGGGCTGTAGCTGGCTGTGCGGACCCGGTCGCCAGGTTGGAATAGGGGATTAGGGCCTGTGTCGCGGGTATATGGCGCAATCGTGACCTGCGAACGGTAGATCGCGTCTGCCCGTATGGCCTTGTCGTGTAGGGGGGCAGGGGCGGTTGGTGTTATGGTGCCTTCGGCCAAATGCGCGGCACGGATTATATCGTCGGACGTCAGGATACCGCGCTCGACCAGTAGGTCGGCCAAAGCTGCCATCCAGCGTTCGTAATAAGAGAACCTGGCATAGTCGCGCGGGCGCAGGGCCTCTCGGGCGTGGCGGCCCGCGTCGATATTCCATCGACCCAGCGACCCAGAGGTGATCGTGACGGCCAGTGCCGTGGCATGCCAGTGGTGCTGAAAGACGGTGGTGTCATCTTTGTCAGGAATAGCACCTTCGCCAAAACGGCCACCCATGTCGTGAATGCGGCTCATGCGTGTTCTCCCAGTGGGGAGATAAGCGCAGTGCCGATCATGGAATTGCGACTGATGAGGTCTACAAGCTGGTCCTCGGTCATACCTTCGGTGCCACAAGGGCGCATGGGAATGACAAGATAGCGGACCTCTGCCGTGCTGTCCCAGACGCGGACCTTTTGGCCGGGCAGGAGCGTGACACCGAATTCGTCCAGAACCGCGCGCGGTTCGCGCACGGCGCGGGACCGGTAGGCATCGGATTTGTACCACGCCGGTGGGATGCCGAGGATTGCCCACGGGTAGCACGAGCAGAGCGTGCAGACGACAAGATTGTGGCAGTCAGGGGTGTTCTCGACCACGACCATATGCTCGGATTGGCGCCCCTGAAAGCCGAGTTCGGCGATGGCTTCGGTACCGTTATCCAGCAAACGTTTCTTGTAATCTGGGTGGGTCCAAGCCCTCGCAATGACTTGCGCGCCATTGCGAGGCCCGATTTTGTTTTCATAGGTGTCAATCAGAGCGTTAAGGGAGGCCGGATCGACGAGGCCCTTTTCCACCAGAATGCTTTGAAGGGCGCGGGCGCGGAGTTCTGGGTCCGAAGGGAGCAGGGAATGCGGGTGATCGTCGTCGTGATCGTGGGGCATATTCGGCAATCCTGTGCGTTTGGGTTGAAGGAATACGGGCATAGGGAGTTGAACGTGTCAATGTATTGCGTCGAACATTACACTATTAGCGCGTCATTCTTTGAGTGTTGTAGATCTGGATTGCCAACCAAAAATGGACCTACCAAAGCCCGCTTTCGTTGGATTTAGGGACACGTCCCAAACGTATATCGGCGACTGAGAGGACAAGATGCAAGATGCCAAGCCGGGAAACAATAGAGCAGTGACCGCAGGGCAGTGTCTTGGTCCTGAACGTCATGATGGTGAATTGTTGGCGGAAACCCCGGCTGAGTTGAGAGGATGCCGGAACGTTTCTCGGGGACACAGTCGCCGTGCTCGATCCATGACCCGACGGGCTAAACCGATCAAGTGGGTTGCGCATCGGCGGGGACGTATCAGCTTTTGGTCTGTGACAGGGGGGCGCTGGGTACATGACGGGTATGGAGCGGGGGCATGCACGACGTTTTGACCATCGGAAATCTGTTACGTGCCCTTTGTCCAAGGGTCTGAACTGCAGACAAATTACGCTGTCCGTTTCAGCAGCATCCTGATAAAAGATGGCTTGCAGCCCACACGTTGAGAGCGGACAAAAACACAAAGGACAATGTCACGCAAACGCGACGATCTTTGTCACTCTTTGGTGGTTACGATGCGCCAGAACCCCTTTGTTATCAAATCGCATAAAATGATCTTAATGGCTGGCGTCAAAATTGTGGTGCTACCGAAGTCGTACTGAAAATATACGTATGAATATGAAATGCCTCATTCGTGTATGTTTCGAAATCTCTTCTTAAAGGTTATTTTTTGTCAAATTTTTGACATTTTTTTCTACTTTACGCTGAAGCTGGGAACTTTTTGCATACCTAAGGTAACAGTCAATGGGCTATACGGGCTATTCTTTCATCGGTGCTGATGCGTCCGATCGCAGCGGAATATCGGTGAAAAGTTCAGGCGATTTCAGCGCTGATGGACTCAACGACCTGTTGATTTCAGCCCGCGGTGGATACGGCTACCTTGTTGCGTCTTCTGATTTTGCAGTCCTCGATGCCGCAGATGGGAGTGTGGATGGGCAGATCTCTTTGGCTTGGATTACCGAAGGCGCGAACTCCTTTGTCATTGATGCGGGTATGCAGATCAACAATATGGTCTCTGGGGGTGATATCAACGGCGATGGTCGTGTCGATATCCTGATCCGCAGTACCGATGCCTATATCCTGTCGGGTGCAGAATTGAGCAACGCGGATGCAGAAGATGGGTTGATGGATGGTGTCATTGCACTGGCCAATATTGCGGGCCAGACAAACTCCTATCACTTCGCTCAAAACAACAATGTCAATCGGGTCAACCAAATCGGCTATGGCGGTGATTTTAACAATGATAACCTAAGTGATATTGTTCTTGCAGGTCAATTGATCGATGGCGGTGGCGTGAATAACAGCGGCGGCAGTTATCTGATTTCGGCCACAGACCTTGCAGGAGCAGACGCAGCAGATGGGGTGACCGACGGCGCCATCCATGTCGACAATATTATCTCACAACCCGATTCCTACGCTTTCGAAGGCGGCACAGACGTCGAAGGTGGGTATGTGATCGGCTCGATCGGAGATATCGACGGCGACAGCAAAGATGATTTTGGGTTGGGTGCACTAAGTGCAGATGGGGATGCAGAATCGGCTGGTGAAAGCTACATCCTGCACGCAGCAGATATTGCCGCCGCAGATGCGGCCGATGGGACCGCAGACCGGGTCATCGCGCTTGGGAACATCAACGTTGGGACGTCGTATACGTTCAACGGGGACCAGGATGGCGATCGTGCGGCCTTTCCGTCTGTTGCGGGTGACTATAACAATGACGGTACGACTGATTTTGCAATCACCGCTGATCTTGGCAAAGACAGTGGCGGCACCACCGTTGGCTTTGTCTATCTGATCTCAGGCACAGAGCTCGATACAGCTGATGTCGCCGATGGTGTAGATGATGAAACCATCCGTGTCTCCAACATCGAGGCCCTGACCGCATCCTATAAGGTGTCCGCCGCAAATGACCAAGATCGCCTGTTTTTTGGCGGTAATGCGGATCTGGATGGCGATGGCACAAGTGATCTGTTGTTCAACTCAAGCTACGCAGACGATAGCGCCGAGGCAGATGTCGGCGCCAGCTATCTGTTGATGTCCAGTGCTCTTGCATCCACCGATGCCGCAGACGGTGCCACCGACGGCCTTGTGGACGTCACGCATGTCGCAGCACAAACCGGGTCTTACAAAATTGTCGGGATTGGTGCCGGTGACAAAACACGTGGACGGTTCATCAATGACATGAACGGTGACGGGCTCAAAGATCTTGCCTTTGGATCCTACTTTTCAGACATCAATGGCGACAATGCTGGTACATCATGGGTCCTCTTTACCGACAAGCTTGTGGACATTGACGCTGCTGATGGCGCAACAGACGGTGTCATCAGTCTGGAGTATGCAAACACCACCGTTTCTGATGACACCTCTTCCAAAGCAGATCTGGTGATGATGTCGGCTGACTTGTCCGACACAGCGCTTGGAACAACTGGAAAAATCACTGCCACGGTCGATGTCCAAAATGCAGGAGATGAGGCCGCCTATGCCAAAACGACCTTTTTCTATTCCACTGACGATCAACTGGACGGTAACGATATCAAGCTGAAATCCAGAGGCCTTGGAACACTTGATGGTGGAGAGGCAAAAACGGGTCTCCAGAATCTTGGGGTTAAATCAATCGCCAAAGCGGCCCACACACATGCCAGCCAAACTGGAGATCACTACATTTTGGCGGTTGTTGATGCTGATGATAGGTTCACCGAGGGCGTCGAAGACAATAATTTGTTGGCTCAGGAAATCTCTATCGATTGGACTGGATCAAAATATGATGATCCTGATCTAGTTTTGACGTCCTTTGAGTTGTCTGAAACAGCTGTAGGGGCAACGGGGAAAATCACCGCTTCGGTAAATGTTACAAATACAGGCGGTGGCTCGCCTTATGCGAAGACCACTTATTATTACTCAAGTGACGATGAATTTGACGAACATGATATTGTTTTGACATCGGATGGTCATGGCTCGCTCGACTATGACGCAGACTCCGGGATTCAAAAGGCTAAACTGGGTTTAAAGAAAATTGGACGCGCAGCAGAGGATCATACGGTCCAAACAGGCGAACACTTTATTCTGGCTGTGGTCGACGCGAAAGGAAAGATCGCGGAAGATGACGAGACCAACAACGCATCAGCCATAGAACTGACTATGGTCGCGCCAGGTCAGGCAGATTTGACGTTCGATGAGCTCGACATCGTCGATTATACCCTCTTCTTTGAGCAGGATCTCGAATTTCAGGCAACAGTGAGCAATCATGGTACGGACGCTGGCCGCGCTAAGATTGAATACTTCCTGTCAGAGGACGATCAATTGGACGGGACTGATGTGCGGGTGCGATCTGACAGCGCGTTTAATGTGAATGCAGGTCAAACAGACTCTGGAAAGCACTTTCGACTAAAATACGAAAAGATCGCCAATTCCTTGTCTGATGGAAATGGCTACATAATTGCTGTGGTCGACGGTAACAACCGTGTCGATGAAAGTGATGAAAACAACAATGTGATCGCTAAAGCCATATCGTTCGCTGATCCAAGCCCAGCCGATTTGGTCATTACCGACGCGCACCTAACAAACGCGTCCCTGACTGACGGAGAAGACTTCAAAGTCGTTTTGAATGTGCAGAACACTGGCCAAGTGAATACCTATGGGGTCAAGTCAACCATTTACTGGAATGACGATGATAGCTTTGAATTTGCAACAGCGATTATCCTTGATACCGACACTCACGGCAAGCTTGCAGCCGGTGAAGAAGAAAGTGGGGAAAAGACCCTGATCCGCTATGAGGACGTCGAGGACCTCGGGTCTGGATATATCTTTGCATACATCAGTGGTAGCGACGAAGATCTAGATACCAGCAATAATTTATCTGACGCAATGGATCTTATTCTGCTTTGACTGAACAGCTGGGCTAGGAGTTTTATCAACTTCTCAGTTACAAAGGAGACGTGGATCTCGAGGTTAAACGGAATGAATGGGCGCGCTTCTACAACTTCGCTAGACCGCACAGCGCGCACAACGGCCAGACATCTTACGAAGCTTTTAGAAACAAGCTACAGCAGCAAAGCAAGTGGCCCGTAACTTCGTCTAGGAGAGGTGGTCGCACCAATTCGGGCCATTCGTTAAGGTGGATCGCATGACGAAAGAAGTGATCCAGAATGAAGAAACGCAAGAACCATTCTCCCGAGTTCAAAGCCAAGGTTGCGCTTGAAGCGATCCGTTAGG
>JAQXDR010000204.1 GCA_029251265.1 Pseudoprimorskyibacter sp.
TTGTGCCGGGGTGGGTGGGGGGGTGGGCGGCGGAAAAGGGAAATCTCTCTACCAGATTATCGTTTGGTTTATGTAACTGCGAGCGTGTCGTTTATCACACTCACAAACGCATCAGACACCTACGGTCACGATTGCCTGTGCCAGCACTGGTACAGTTTGCGCATTCAAGCCCGCAATGTTCATACGGCTATCGCCTACCATATAAACACCATGATCTTCACGCAGTGCATCGACCTGAGATGGCGTTGCACCGATTCTCGAAAACATTCCACGATGTTGCGCCAAAAACCCAAAGCGATCCGAACCTGAAAGGGTTTTCAATTCCCTTGCAAGCTGCTCCCGCAGCGACAACATGCCAGAACGCACCTCTTCCAGCTCATGCGTCCAGTCGGCACGCAAATTAGGATCTTGCAAAACCATCGTCACAAGACGCGACCCATGATCGGGCGGAAAGCTGTAATTTTGCCTGTTCAGGAATGCCAAAGCCCCTTGGTTTACGCTATGCCTTTCAGCATCAGATGACAGACACATCAGCAATCCCGTGCGTTCGCGATAGATACCAAAATTCTTTGAGCAGCTCGCAGCAATCAGCATTTCAGGCAGATCGCGTGCCAACAAGCGTACGCCTTGCGCATCCTCTTCCAACCCGTCCCCAAATCCCTGATAGGCAATATCCACCATGGCTGTTGCGCCGGTCTTTTGCAGCAGCGCAGACACCTCTTGCCATTGAGACAGGTTCAGGTTTGCGCCCGTGGGATTATGACAACACCCGTGCAGCAACACAACATCGCCAGCCTTGGCCACAGACAGGTCTGCCATCATGCCTTCAAAATCAACACCCCGCGTTTCAGCATCAAAGTACCGATAAGGGATAGTCTCAATCTGCATATGCTTCAGGATAGATAGATGGTTTGGCCAAGTTGGATCACTGACAAAAATACGCACGTCACGTTTGGCCATGAGGGCAAGGTCAAAGGCCTGACGAACGGCACCCGTGCCACCCGGCGTCGCGGCCGCCGCGATCTGGTTGCGCGGGACTGCGTCTCCCAAAATCAAATCAACCATCACGTCTGCAAAACCGGGATCACCTGCAAGACCAACATAGGATTTGGACGCCTCGACTTCCCACAAACGCTTCTCTGCCGTTTTGACCGCACGCATGACCGGAGTTTGGCCATCCGCATTTCTATATACGCCAACACCCAGATCTATTTTGGCCTCGCGGGGATCCGCTTTGTAGGCCGCAACAAGGGCAAGTATCTTATCTGCGGGTTGTTCGCTCAAAGCCTCAAACATCAGGCGTCTCCAGTCGCTATTGGCAGCGTGGGCGATATGCCCCATTCGCTCCATGACCCATCATAAAGGGCGTGATCCGTTTTACCAATCCGGGTCAGACCAAGCGACAATACCGCCGCTGTAACCCCTGATCCACAAGTTGTAATCGCTGGTTTCGAAAGATCCACACCGGCGCTCTCAAAGGCCGCACGCAGCGCCGATGGCCCTTTCATCGTTTTGTCTTCATTCAGTAATTGCGTGAATGGGACGTTTTTCGAATTCGGAATATGACCAGCTCGCAGACCCGCGCGGGGTTCAGGTGCCTCACCGCGAAACCGATCAGCAGAGCGTGCATCAATAATCTCGGCATCCTGTAATTTGGATGCAGCGGATACCTGTGTGACATCTTTCACCATATGGTTCTGACGTCTCACCGTCATGTGCCGGTCGCGGATCATGGGCGGCAGATCCTCAATCGGACGCCCTTCGGCCACCCATTTGGGAAAGCCGCCGTCAAGTACTGCAATATCCATTTGCCCCATCAAGCGGAAAAGCCACCACACCCGCGCGGCCGAAAACAAACCCATGCCATCATAGACGACAACCTGATGTCCGTCGCCAATGCCCATCGCCCGCAGCCGTGACATAAACTTTTCAATCGAGGGCACCATATGCGGCAAATCCGAACGCGCATCGCTAATATCGTCAATATCAAAAAATCGCGCGCCCGGAATGTGCGACGCATTATATTCCTCGCGCCCATCACGTTTCATGGCCGGTAAATAATATGACGCATCCAGAATTCTGAGATCGGGGTCTTTCAAATGCGCCGCCAGCCAAGCAGTGGACACCAGTGTTTTGGGATCATCAGCAGACATCGGTTATCACCTTTGAGCGTGGTCGTTTGAAACCTTGCTTACGCCCGCAAAGCCTGCCTGACAAGACACTCGGATGAAGACTCTGACGCCAGAACCTGCACACATTCTAATTGGGCCGACTATCGGGGTTAGAACGATCCAAAAGGATGACAAAAGCGCATCGCAGATCATCTACCAGCGTTTTTATCCACCTGTTTTCATTAGGCGCTGTTTTTCCCGACCCCAATCGCGTCTGGCCTGGGTCTCACGCTTGTCATGATTTTTCTTGCCCTTGGCGATACCAATCTTCAACTTCACATACCCTTTGTGATTGAAGTACATGACCAAAGGGACCAATGTCATACCCTTGCGCTGTGTATCATTCCAAAGCCGCGATAATTCTCGGCGGCTGACCAGCAATTTCCGTCTACGCCGTTCTTCGTGGCTGAACATCGCTTGCTCGTAGGGCGCTATATAGCTGTTGACCAGCCAAAGCTCTCCGTTTTCAACGGCAGCATAGCTTTCTGCGATATTACCCGAGGTCGCACGCAGGCTTTTGACCTCTGATCCATCCAAAATAATCCCACATTCTACGTCATCCTCGATCGCATAATCAAACCGTGCACGACGGTTTTCAGAAATCACCTTATAATTTGGATCTGATTTGGTTTGGGCCATGTTGTGCGATATAAGCACTGTCTGCCCGCGTGTCTATCCTTGGTCCGGCATCATATTGTGCTTTGACGGTCCCACAAATGCACTTGCAGCCCTGCCCAAAATGTATGGTTCAGTCACGCAGATTCGCCACCATTGGCGCAACATCGATGCCGCACGTGTTAAAGCCTCTTGCACCAAGGCGCTGTTCGTCCAATCATTCTGGCCAAGGGTTTATCGAACCCACGGGCAGGGGGTGTCTACCGGACCCGCCCGGCGCCAGACGGCGTGTGAAACCCCTTACACAACAACAAAACCCAGCTTTCTATGGAGAATGCTAAAATGCGTGTAGGTGTAATCGGAGTCGGCGATATGGGCTCAGGCCTTGCCTTGAATTTGATAAAAAACGGTTTTGAAACATCTGGCTACGATCCCGATCCAAACCGAATGACGGCCCTGACCAAAATGGGTGGCACAGCCGCAGGCAGTCCGGCCGACATAGGCAGGACCTGCGGCGCTGCCTTTGTCATGGTTATGAATGGCGATCAGGCCAAAGAGGTGATTTTGGGCACGGATGGTCTGATGCAATCGATGGCGTCCGGCAGTGCAGTGATCCTCTCGGCCACCATCAAACCCAAAGAAGCCAAAGAAATTGCAGCCGCGATGGCCGACAGCGGGCTTCATTTGATCGACACACCCGTGTCGGGCGGGTTTCCCGGTGCGCAAGGCGGCACGCTGACGATGATGGCGGCAGCACCAGATGACGTCCTTGATCAGTTTGCCCCTGTCATGCAGGCGGTCTCGGCCAATATCCATCGCGTTGGAACAACGCCGGGTGACGGACAAACAGTCAAGGCCTGTTTACAGTCTCTTTTGGGATCAATGTTCTCTGCAACCTTCGAGGCGGCTGCACTGGCCGCCAAAGCAGGCGTTCCAGGGCAGGTCATCTTGGATGTCTTCTCAACATCGTCAGGTGGGTGCGGCATTGTCAACAACGCGCTGGAAAAGATCATCGACAGGGAATTTTATGGAACTGGCAGCCATATCAACACCATGCATAAGGATCTAACGATCTCTATGTCACTTGGCGAAGATCTGGGCGTGCCTTTGCATACAGCCTCTGCAGCAATGCAAATATTCCATGCAGGACGGACCAAACACCCCACCGGCGACAATTGGGTGGCCACAAAAGTCATTGAAAATATAGTCGGCGCGGAATTGCATCGTGAGGCTGCCCTCAAGACAGGAGACGGATCATGAAACTAGGCGTTATCTGTGATGGGATCAGCCGGGATCTGGCGCATAGCTTGGATGTCATGGACGAATTCAATCTGAGCTATGCGGAACTTCAATTCGTGGGAGACAAAGAAGTCGGTGACCATACCCACGATGAAATTCGTGAAATTGACACGCAACTACGAGACCGGGGCAAGCCTGTCTCTTGTGTATCGCGCCATGTTTTTGCAGGCCTCACCACCGCGAATACGGCCGGTGACGCGGCCCACACCAAACATATGGATGCCCTGAAACGCGTCATTGAAATGGCCCAGATCGTGGGCAGCCCTTTGGTGCGAATCATGACCAACAAGAAGGAACAGATCCTTTGGGGCCACGGCGGTGCCGAAAAGTGGAACGTCGCACACGGTGCATGGGACAAAACACTCCCCCTGATCGCCCCCGCCGTAGAGCTTGCGCGCACCGAAAACATCACATTGGCTATGGAAACAGGCAATGGCACCATGGTCAATTCCAACTGGACTGGGCGCAAGCTGATTGACGACCTTGATGCCAAGGATGCTTTGAAAATTTTGTGGGATCCGGCCAATAACTGCTGGTGCCACGAGACGGCCTATCCTGACGGCTATAATACAGCGCGCGATGGCTACATCGGCCACATCCATATCAAAGATGTGCAAGTCAACACGCCGCAGGCGACGCTTGAGGTCCGCCGTATGGGCGAAGGACAACTGGCCGATCAGTTCAAGCCCCTCGCAGACGCGTTACGTGCAGATTCCTATGATGGCGTCATCAGTTTCGAAAGCGTCTATCACCCCGGTAATGGAGATTTCGAAGCAGGGTTTCGGCTATGCATAGATCGGTTCAAGTCCTTGTTTGGCGACTAACCCAAAGCAGCGGTCTTTAATTTTGGAACATCTTGAAAGAGATGGTCCCCAAAAGGAGACATTGTGCACTGCTCTAGACACCATATCGCGCGAGGAACGTATCGACTGCACCATCAACCACGCGCGAAATATCAGCCTGCGATACGTCGCTACGTATACCAACAATGACCTTGAGCCATAGATCTGCTTTGCACATCTCACCGAATTGATCCGCAGCAAGTCCGATATCAACATTGCCCCTGATTTGCCCGCGGCTTTGCGCAGCCGCCAAATAATCAACAAGGACACGCCGCATCACCATTGGACCGCTTTCGTAGAATTTTTGACCAAGTTCGGGAAAACGCTCGCATTCTGCGATCACGATACGAAAAATGCGCTGTCCCATATCAGAAAGCAAAAAGCCAAGAAACTGCTGTCCACCTTTGCGCAGCACCTCATCGGGCGGCGCTGTCAGGTCCAAAGACTGAACCGTGGTCGTAGCCTGTGCCTGACATTGCTGCGTAACCATCTCCATAAATAAAATGCGCTTGTCAGGGAAATAACTGTATAGCGTGGCCTTGGACACACCCGCAGCGCGCGCAATTTCGTCTACGCTGGCACCTTCAAAACCATCCGTCAAAAATACAGACCGGGCCCCATTGATCACCTGATCATATTTGCGTCCACGGCGAATCTTCGCAACCTGTGACGACATAAGAAACCCCTTTTTTCAATGCTACACTTAAACTGGTCGGTTCAGTAAGAGCAAGGTCTGGTACATCTTGTCCGAACCACTTCGCACCCAAGCCAATGGACATGCACAAACTGGTAATTCTTGGATATGCTCAAATGATGGAAACGCTATAAATCGCAGAGATCACTGTGGGCTCAAGCGCCCGAAGGGGCCAAGCGGCATGTTGAATTTTACAGATTCAGATAGCTGACAGAAAATTTTGTATGTTTCATGGGGCGTAAGAACTACCGCCGGCTCGTGTGATCCGTGCAAAAGCCTGCACTCTGTGCGTAACACACCCTTGCCCGTCGATAGTCTACCCTGTATCTGCTAAAACATGAAACCCGTTACTGACATTGGCGACCGCACAAGATTGCGCGAACGATTCTTCGGGGAGGCCCGCAGCGCGTTGGCCAGATGGCCCGCGCACAACGCCCTGCGCTGATCCATGTGTATAATTTTCTGACATCTAATCCGGGAGAGGTCCCATGTCCCCCAAAACGCTTTATGATAAAATCTGGGATGCCCATGTCGTGCACGAAGACGCCGACGGCACTTGCCTGCTTTATATCGACCGTCACCTCGTACACGAAGTGACCAGCCCGCAGGCCTTTGAAGGCTTGCGAATGGCAGGTCGCAAGGTACGCGCCCCGGAAAAGACAATCGCCGTTCCAGATCACAATGTTCCCACAACAGCAGGTCGGGATAACCCCGATCAAATGCCCGAAGACAGCCGCATTCAGGTCGCCGCGCTTGACAAAAATGCCAAAGATTTCGGCATCCATTATTATCCAGTGAGTGACGTGCGTCAGGGTATCGTGCATATTGTTGGCCCGGAACAGGGATGGACGTTGCCCGGTATGACCGTGGTCTGCGGCGATAGCCATACGGCCACGCATGGCGCGTTCGGCGCATTGGCCCATGGCATCGGGACCTCGGAAGTTGAGCATGTCTTAGCCACACAGACCCTGATCCAAAAGAAATCCAAGAATATGAAAGTCGAAATCACCGGCAAACTGCGTTCCGGTGTGACAGCAAAAGACATCACCCTTACCGTTATTGGCCGGACCGGCACTGCGGGTGGAACAGGCTATGTGATTGAATATTGTGGCGAAGCGATCCGGGACCTGTCAGTAGAAGGGCGTATGACTGTCTGCAACATGGCGATCGAAGGCGGCGCACGCGCAGGCCTGATCGCGCCTGACCAGAAGACCTATGATTATGTCCAAGGCCGCCCGCATGCCCCCAAAGGGGCACAATGGGACGCCGCCTTGGCTTGGTGGAAAACCTTGTTCAGTGATGACGATGCCCATTGGGACGAAGTCGTAACAATCAAAGGCGAAGACATCGCACCTGTTGTGACCTGGGGCACCTCGCCCGAGGATGTTCTTCCGATCACAGCGGCAGTTCCGTCAGCTGATGATTTCCAAGGCGGCAAAGTCGGCGCAGCGCAACGTTCACTGGATTACATGGGACTGACCCCAGGTACCCCTCTGAACGAAATCCCGATCGACACAGTCTTTATCGGCTCATGCACCAATGGCCGCATCGAGGATCTGCGCGCGGCGGCTGATGTACTGCGTGGCCGTAAAATAAAAGAGGGAATGCGCGCCATGATCGTGCCAGGTTCGGGCCTTGTCCGTGCGCAGGCCGAAGAAGAAGGTTTGGCAGATGTGTTCAAGGATGCAGGCTTTGAATGGCGTCTTGCTGGGTGTTCTATGTGTTTGGCCATGAACCCAGATCAGCTAAAACCGGGAGAACGCTGTGCGGCAACATCCAACCGGAATTTCGAAGGTCGGCAAGGTCGCGGTGGACGAACACACTTAATGTCGCCAGCAATGGCTGCAGCAGCTGCGCTTACGGGCAAGCTTACCGATGTCCGTGAGCTGAGCTGACACGTTTTCTTCTTATCAAAAAAGCGGCATCCTCGGGTGTCGCTTTTTTTGCCAACGAAGTGCGGAACACCGTTCTTCAAAGAAGATCAGGCTTTAGTTGGCTTAAAGCACCTCGCTTTTCGTTTGACCCATGTCCTGCCTCGCAGAAGACGTTCCAACAGTCATCAGGGCTGAAGCGATTGCAGATTTCGGTAAATGCGTCGAACCCTTGGTCGAATGGTCTTGGCTCACTTCTGCGCAGGTGGGCTTTGGGGTTTGAGCATGCCATCTCGACAGGATTGAGGGCTGGCGCATGCGATGGTGGCAGATAAAAGAGCCAGCATCCAACGTCGCGCAACGCTGACGCCGCAGCCCGCGTGTAATCGCTGGCCAACTTGTCGCAAATGACGACACTGCCCGGCTACAATTCCAGAGTGGGACCGTTTATGACATGGTATTCAATGCGTTACCATCCATACAGCCCTTGATGATCCACAGCGCCTCATCACACCAGAGCGCTTTTGCACGGTGGCAACCGGCGACTTTTTTGTCAGTGTATTCGAGCTTGTTTAGAAACCGGCCGAGGGAGGCCCAATGCCAACAACACCTGTTGCAGGCTTCAGGGTTTTGGCCAGTTCTGGCTCTGGTGGCCACGCCCCTGCGCGGCCGCTCAAACCGTCTGTGATATGGCTCTGAAACCACGCTCAGAGCGCCATTGGTAATGCTGCTGGCATGATCTATCCCCCTAAAAAAGGGAGATGCACAAAAGCATGATAATAGGCATCGCGTTGGTTCGACACATACCACAGACGCTGTAATAGGATCTTAGCGTGCGACGGGACGCACCAAATTGATCAACTGGCCCGAGGCATCTTCAGCCGCAGCCCCGGCCGCAGCTTCTTTCGAGATATCTTGAATTTCAATATCAAGCTGCGCGAGCGCAATAGCCTTGTCATCATCATCAGCTTCACGCAGGGTCCGCTCGGTGACACCCGGTATTTCCGCAAAAGCCGACATCAAGGTCTTTGGGAACCATGTTCTAGGAAGTGCCTCAAGCCCTTCCTGTTCGCGTAGAACCGAGGAAATAGACAGCGCACATTGGGCGGGTTGAACCGGACCTATCTCGCGAATTTGATCAAAAATAGCTTCGGCCATTGCGGCAGATATATCCAGCTCTTGGATCACGACGTAATAGGTGTTACGCGCATGAGCCCGCGCGTATACATCCGCAATACGCGGTGAAAAGCCATACAGCACATCGCGACGTTCGGGCATGCGAGGATGGTTCACTGATCCTGCAGGATCAAAAACTACACGCTGCGACGCGTTTAGCATCATCGACGAATGCGCGCCCGCACCCGTTTCTGTGCTGATCATGGTGTAAAGCGTGATCCGCTTTGGGCCATTATGCCTGTACGAATAGCGGGCAATGTCCTCATCGGAAGCGTATATTTCTTTGACACTGCATCCAGCCGTAGCCAGACAGGCAGCCCCAGAAAGGAAGACCCGTCGGTGCATGATGTTTGTTCGAACTTAAGTACGGAACAAAGCGAGCAAAACCGCGATCACCATCACAACGATAGCGGTCTTAATCACCCAATCAATGAAACCTGCAAAGGTTTTTTCCTGAACCTCAGTGTTCATCGAACCATGTTTGTGATCGTTTGCCATTATTTGTGTCCTGCTGTCGCGTTTTTTCAGAGTGCTTTGAAAGCCCTATACACTTTTATTACCGTTGTCAGCCCATTGACACAATGTGTCTCAGTCCTTGGACTAAAATGCTTTGGCCTGATAAACCCAAGCACCATCCGCGCGTTCAGTCCGGTCAACCAAGCCGGTCAAATAAAGATGATTCAGATGCGCAATCGCTTCGACCAAGGCAAGGCCATATTCACCCTCTCCAATCGTTCGCTTGAAAAGCGGTGAAAAGCAATCTCCTGCCGCTTTGGGAGCATGCAGATAGCTTAACAAACGCGTCAGACCCTGATGATGGTTATCGATCAAATTGTGCATACGCAAAGGAAGACCGGTAAAAGGCAATTTATGTCCGCCCAGCGCCAAATGATCCTCGCGTACCAACAGGGCCAGACGCTCGCATGCCTCGATCCAGTCTCCAATCGGGTCCGCCATGGGTTCGGTTGCATAAACACCGATATTCGGACTTATAGTGGGCAAAATCTGGTCACCAGCCAAAACAAGGTTGTCAGACGTGCTCCAAAGTGTGGCATGTTCTGGCGCATGGCCGTTGCCGATATGCACGTCCCAATCGCGCCCCCCCAGGGTCAATCTGTCACCCTGTTGTATGCGGGTGAAACCCAAAGGCATCGGGGCCACGACGTCGGCGAAATTAAAGGGGCGTTCTGCCGCACGCGCTGCCAATAAATCGGCCCGCATACCCGCCCGACGATAGTGCAAAAGTGTTTCTTCAGGCAGAGTGCTTTGCTCGTCCAGCATCAGCATCCGCGCAAAAAGCCATGCTGTACGGGTCATAAGCAATTCAGCGCCATAATTTTTTTGAAACCAGCCCGCCAGTCCCACATGATCCGGATGGTGGTGTGTGACCAGAACTCGCCGTATCGGTTTGCCCCCCAATGGACCATTCAAAAGCGCAGACCAAATGCTCCGCGTTTTGCGGGACTCAAAACCGGTGTCCACGATCGTCCAGCCATCATCATCCGCCAAAGCATAGACATTCACATGGTCCAGCTTCATTGGCAAAGGCAGGCGCATCCACAATACACCATCCGCAATCTCGGTTGCAGAACCTGATGCGGGCGGCTCGGTCCAAGGATACGCCAACCCCTTCATGATTACGCCGCCAGATCGTCAGGTGACAACGCAAATAGGCCATCACAGCCCGCCCGTGCCTGAACAAGCAGACCACTGTGTTCCGGCAAGAGCCGCGTGATGTAGAAGTGTGCAAGACGCTCTTGCGCTTGTCCCGGTGCCGCCAAGGCTGCACGTAGATGGAAGTATCCACCCAGCACTCTGGCAAAACCACGTTGATACGCAACCGACCCGGCAAAGCGATCGGTCATATCCTTGCTCACCATCCATTCGGTTGCTTCTCGCAAAGTCTCTGATGCCTGCCAGACATGTTCAGCCAATTCAGGCAAAGTACCACGCGCTGTCTCTGCGCAGGCTTCGATTTCATCCAGCAACGCAAAGGCCGCCTCACCACCATCCATCATCTTGCGACCGACAAGATCCATCGATTGGATCCCATTAGTGCCTTCGTAGATCGCTGTGACCCGAACGTCCCTGAAATATTGCGCAGCGCCAGTTTCTTCGATGAAGCCCATACCACCGTGCACTTGAATTCCCAGATTTGCGACGTCTATCCCGGTTTCAGTACCAAAGCTTTTGGCAATCGGTGTTAGCAATGCGCCGCGCGCCTTCCACACCGGATCACCCGTCGCTTGCCCCATGTCCAATGCAACAGCACAAGCCAACGCAATTGCACGCGCTGCTGTAATATCAGCCCGCATAGCGCCAAGCATCCGGCGCACATCGGCATGGTCAATGATCGTGCCCGTTCCACCTGGAACACCCGTGCGGCCTTGTTTGCGATCCTGTGCGTAGGCAAGCGCATGCTGGTAGGCCCCTTCGGCAACACCGATGCCTTGGATTCCAACACCCAGACGGGCGTTGTTCATCATCGTGAACATGCACCGCATCCCGTCATTGGGTTTACCCACAAGCCAACCCCGCGCGCCCGAGAACTCCATCACAGCGGTGGGCGAGCCATGTAATCCCATTTTGTGCTCGAGGCTCACAACCCGTAGATCATTTGCCGGGCCAAGGTTTCCATTCTCATCAGGAATATATTTCGGCACCAGAAAAAGGCTTATCCCTTTGGTCCCGGGCACACTACCCGGCAGCCGTGCGAGCACCAGATGGCAGACATTGCTGGTAAAGTCGTTATCACCCCAACTGATATAGATTTTTTGACCTGATACGGCATAACTGCCATCGCCGTTGGGCTCGGCTTTGCTACGCAAAGCACCAACATCACTGCCTGCCTGTGGTTCAGTCAGGTTCATTGTACCGGACCATTCCCCGCTTACCAGTTTGGGCAGATAAATTTCCTGCAACGCTGGCGAGGCATGGTTTTCAAGTGCTTCAATCTGTCCTTGGGTCATCAAGGGATTCAGCTGCAACGACAGGCAGGCGCTGCTCATCATATCGTTAACCGTCGACGCAACCGTTTGCGGCAGCGCCATTCCCCCCTGAGCCTCGGATGCTGTGATCCCGACCCATCCCCCTTCGGCGACCGCCTTGTAGCCATCTGCATAGCCCGGAGATGTGCGTACAACCCCATTTTCAAGAACCGCGGGGGTTGTATCGCCACTTCGCTGTAGCGGTGCCAGCACCTCTTCACACAACTTCCCAGCCTCGCTGAGAATCGCATCTACTGTGTCAAAGCTGGCATCGGAAAAACGCTCTGTTTTTGTGACATGGTCGTAGTCCACAACATGTTCTAACAAAAAACGCATTTCAGCAACGGGGGCACGATATGGCATAAGGGACATCCTTCGAATGGCGTGGCATCCTTTGGCTGGACAATGTATTGACACTATCACTCCAGCAGTTTGGATCTTTTTAGAACATCAGGCGGCTAGGACGTCTACCGAAACGCGGCGTCACAAAGGGGCCCTTATGCAGACGCGTATGTTGACAAATTGTTCAAAAGACATTGCCAAAGCCGCACAAATTCTGCGCTCTGGCGGTCTGGTGGCACTTCCAACCGAAACAGTCTATGGCTTGGGTGCGGATGCAGGCTGTTCGCGCGCCGTTGCATCTATATATGCGGCCAAAGGGCGGCCAAGTTTCAATCCGTTGATTGTCCACGTCCATGATGTGCCTGCTGCACGGCGTTTGGTGCATTGGTCTGAAACAGCCGATCGCCTTACGCAAGCCTTTTGGCCCGGACCATTGACCCTGGTGTTACCCATACGCGATGACGCTCCAATCAGCCGTCTGGCCACAGCCGGGTTGGACACTTTGGCTGTGCGGATACCGGCACATCCCGTGACCCGCGCCGTGTTAGCTTGTGCAGATGTGCCTGTTGCAGCCCCCTCTGCAAACCCGTCTGGCCAGATCAGTCCAACCCGCGCAGCACATGTGTTGCAAGGACTGAAAGGGCGCATTGATGCCATTATGGATGCCGGTCCGTGTCCTGTCGGGATCGAAAGCACGATCCTGAGTCTGATGGATACACCAAAACTCCTGCGACCGGGTGGCATCACCGAGGAAACGCTGGTCAACCGTCTAGGCGGCCCCCTCGCCCATAGATCCGCGACCGATGCCATATCAGCTTCGGGGCAAATGCAATCACACTATGCACCAAACGCATCTGTCAGACTAAATGCGGTATCCTTTGCCCCGAACGAAGCTCGGCTAGGCTTCGGGCATATAGATTGTGACCTGAATTTATCTCAGACCGCTGACCTGTCCGAAGCCGCTTCAAACTTGTTTGATCACCTGCGTGAATTGGATAACTTTGGTTGTGACCAGATTGCTGTGTCACCTATTCCAGACAATGGTCTGGGTGTGGCGATAAACGACCGCCTACGGCGTGCCGCTGCACCGCGCGATTGATTCGTGCAGGTATGCTAACAAACGGTTGTGTCTTCACCCCTGCGACTAGGCGTGACCGGCCTGAGAAGAGAGCAGAAGAGGGTTGATTCCCAAAGACGCCATAGCCTCATCCCATTTCTGTGAATCAGGCGTGTCGAAAACCAGTTCTGGCGTAGCATCACAAGTCAGCCAAGCGTTGCGCGCAATTTCATTTTCTAGCTGACCTGCTCCCCACCCAGAGTACCCTAATGCAGTCAAGCACTTGGATGGGCCATTTCCAGATCCAATGGCTTCCAAAATATCCAAGGTTGCTGTCATCCGAAACCCTGTTTTCACCTGTACAGTGTTCACAGCAGACCTGTAATCTGCAGTATGCAGGACGAACCCTCGCCCAGCCTCGACTGGTCCACCGATATATGCGGGCTGTTCGTCCAAGTCGGCATCAACATTTATGTCCAACTGATTCATCAACTTTTGTAAATTCACCTGATCAGTCGGCTTATTGACGATCAATCCCATAGCACCATCGGATGAATGGGCACATAAGTAGATCACACTCCGTTCAAAGCGCGGATCACCCATTGCAGGCATAGCGATCAAGATCGTACCCGTCAGATCAGTTGAGTTTTCGAGTTTGATTGTCATCTAGGGCCTTAACTAGCGCTGTTCTGGGTATAAGGATGGTACGTGACATACAATTGAACAAGTCCCATACACATGAATCGCATGAACGTGACTTGGCATTGCTGTAAAATCGCGCCATTTTCGCACTATGTTTATGCGGCTGATCTCTTTCGTCTTCGTTTTTTTCTTTGCTGTGCCCGCAACCGCTCAGCAAGACCAAATTTCTGCTGACATTCTGACCGGATGGCGCACCAAAAACGGCAGTCACGTTGCGGCAATTGTTTTAACTATGGCCCCTGGCTGGCACACCTATTGGCGCGCGCCCGGAGATGCAGGGGTGCCACCGGTCATGGATTGGTCACAATCTCGCAACCTGTCTACTGTCAATGTTCTTTGGCCGACACCATCGGTGTATTGGACGGACGGGTTTCGGTCGATCGTTTACAAAAACAAGGTCATTCTTCCCCTTGTGATAAACCCTGACTCTTCAGGTGATATTTACTTGGCCGGCTCTCTTCGGCTTGGGGTGTGCAAAGATATTTGCATACCTGCCCTCCTTGAGGTTGAGGCAAACTTGGCGGCAACCATCACGCGCATGGACAGCAAAATCGCTGCCGCCATGGTCGACCAGCCCTACAGTGCAGCAGAGAGCAATGTATCAAACGTTTCTTGCCAGATATCACCTGATTCCAATGGACTGCAACTGACAGCGACCTTGGAATTACCGAGCGTGGGACAACAAGAAGACGTAGTCGTCGAGACCTCTAATCCAAAGGTCTGGGTGGCTACACCCCAAATACAGCGAACCGGCAACCTGCTAAAAATTGTAACGCGGCTCATCCATGTTGATGGATCCCACATCCTATTGGAACGCTCCAGTTTACGTTTCACAATTCTAGGCGACGCACATGCCGTCGACATCCAAGGTTGCGGCTAACCGTGCCGCCTAGGGATCACTTTTCTTGTTTGGTGCTGGACGCGGACGCGCCAGCCTTCCGACTGGTTGAATGGCATCACCTGATGGGCCCATAAATGCCGAAAATGTATCCGTCATGGACAGGCTTACCGGGTTTGAAGCGGCGGCAGGAACTTGTGTGACAACAGGTTTAGGCGGCGACACTGCAGGCTCTTGCGGTGAAGCATCCGGCGTGATGTCTTCGCCCATCTCCAAAGCCAGTTCAAGCATCTCGGGAGAAAGCTTAGGATTGACCTGTGCCCTCGCTTTTGTAGGTTGCGGCGCTGCTGATTGTGACGGTTTTACTCTGGCTGAGGTATCCGCTGCAGGTGTCTGTATCCCAGTCTGTGCCTCGGTCTGCAGTTCGATTCCTAGCGTAGGGGTAACGGGCATCTTGGTTGTCGCAGGCGGCAGCATGCGGGCAGCTTTCAACCGTTCTGCAATTGGGGTACGGCGCACCGCCACATTCGACACCGGATCAGCATCAGAGCCAGTCCGATCAGGTTCTTTTTCCAAGGCTTGAGGCCGAGGTTCTGGTGCAGCCGCTTGTGCACTTTGCGTTGCTTCCAGCGGCTGCGGCACATGTGGAACAGACGCTTGCGGTTGTGGTGCATCTATCTCATCAGCAGATGCTTTTTTGAACAAGGGCGACTGCGGTATATCCTTGGGCGTCAAGCGTTCCGCCTCTTGCAGCGCTTGCTCCAAAGACACAGATGTTATGTCATCCCTCAGCACTGAGGTTTTTGCCAGCGCATCATCTGCGGCAAATTCCTGATCATCAGCAACTGGCGGCTGTGAGGGTATTTGTGATTGTAAAGCCTCTTGCAGTGCATCACCTGAAGGGGTTGGTGTTTTCTGGTTCCCGAGAACAGCTTCGCTGGCTGTACCGCTCTTGGATGGCACGGGTTCATCAGACGGCACCATATCAGGCGCCAGTGACTTACTGGATGCCCCATCATCAAGTGGAGCAGTGGGAGCATTCTTGTCCGTCAATGGTGTGTTGAACCGCGGCGTGGCACCACGCTTTCCCGAAAAGAAAGAGACGCTCCCCTTATTATGCCGTGCCTTATTCCGCACAGTGTCCGTTGCAAACGATGATGCGGGCTCAGGGGCTGCCGGACGCGGATTTACCTGCACGGTGTCGGCATCCACGTGCACGGCTTGTGGTATCACAGGATCCACAGAGGGCTGATGGCTGGGCGTGTCCAAGACCGATGCAGGGTCCAAAATGGCATCTTGCACAGGTTCTACAGGCAAAACAGGCGATGGATCTTGAGATAGAAGTTGCTCTTGGTGGGTCTTTGCCTGCATTTGCGGCGGCAAATCCAATTGCGGCGCATCCAGATCATTTGGAAGCCTGTCAACATGCACGGCCGCATCAAGAACGGTTCGATCCACAATATCCCCAGCAAGCGCATCACCAATTGCTTTTTCCAAAGGACTTTGTGCCGGTGCCCCGTAATTCAGACGTGCACTCGGTTCTGACATCTGCGGAATCCGCTCTGGCTGGGCGACGATCTGCCCGTCGTTTACCACGGCGGCATCAATTGGTGCCAAGCCACTATCCGAAGCTGACCCAATATCACCCGGTTGCTGGTTTAAAAGAAAAAGCGCCCCTTGCTCTCGCTCCAACTCTCCCATCGTGACCTCATCGCCAATGCCGGGCGCGGGCGTTCGCCATGCCTTGATCGCTGAAACCAACCACCCCAAACCCATGGATCGATGAGAAGGTTCGGCATTTTTGGTTTCGGTTTCAGAAGACGGCACCGAAATGGTGCTGTGCCCTTGCCGAACGTCTGCACCACGCAATGTGCGCAAAGGGGGCGCATTTACCGAAACAGGTGAGACGGGTGTTGAAACATTTTTGGGAGGGAGAGTCATGTCGGGCTCCGACAATGAGGGCACAGGTAAATTTTCCGGCCCCACAGGTTCAGAAAGAGATTGAGAAGAGGGGGCAGAGTCTTCCGTAGGGCTCATGTCCACAGCATTAGCGTCGTCTACGTCATCTTCAAACGGAAGAGAGCCTGTCGCCTGTTTAACCAAGAGCCTACCGTCAACGGTATCTCTGGACATTGGGTCATCAAAGGCCAATGTCCCTTCTGGGTCGGGCATCGGCGGCATGCGTCGCGAATGCTCAGCGGGCTCTTTTACGTCATGGGTCAAAAGTCCACCCAATCTGGTACCCGCGCGGCCCATTGCGCGAGATAGTGCCCCCGATTCTGCTGCCAACGGCACAGTCGATACGTCCAACATGGGCGCAGCTGATGGACCTGCCATAGCTGCCACGGGTCCGGCCTGCGGCGCGCGGGGGCGATGCGTCGGCCGAGGTGCGCCCGAACTGTCCAGTGGTGGCAGTTGGCCTTTGGTCCCAATCGATACAAGCCATGCAATATTGGCAATCAACAAGGCCAACAAAATGACAAATAAGCCACGGAAATAAGCAGATATTGCTGCAAACTCTGGGGATGCGACGTCATTCGTCATGAATGATATCCAAGGATGGGCTTCACCCCAAAAAATCGCATGTCCAATTGTTGGGCCAAGCCAGATCAACATCGCGGCCAACGCCCAAGACGACATCAGTCGCACTCCACGTCGACGGAACCGCAAATTCACCAAGGACTGGCGCATAAGTTGTGATACATCAGCTTGAATGGCCATCAATGCCGGTATGACAAGCAGTACCAGCAACATGCCGAAACCAAGGCCAAACACCAGCGTGATTACGGTAGGCTTTAAGAATTGCGCATCGCTGGATGTCTCAAATAAAAGCGGGCTTAGCCCCAGCACGGTCGTTAGTGTCGTGAGCAAAACCGCCCGTAACCGATCCGATGCGCCATCTATGATCGACGGAATGATCCCACGGTCCTTAGTGTAGCCATCAATTTGGGTGACCAGAACAATACTGTCATTGATAATAATACCGGTCATACCCAACAAGCCCACAACGCTGAACATGCTCAGCGCCTGACCCATCGCCCAATGTCCAAACAGGGCGCCAACCAAACCGAACGGAATGACCGACATCACCACAAGTGGCCGTGTCCAAGAGGCAAAAACCCATGATAATGTCAAAAATATCCCGGCAAGAACAACACCCAGCGCGAACAAAGCATCCTTTTGAAACCGAGACTCGTCCTCGTTCAATCCGGTCAGCCGCCAATCAACCAAATGAACACTGGCGATATATGGCAATATCTCTGTCTCGAGCTGTGCATTGACCGCATTGGCCAACTCGGCGTCTTCTCCGTCAATATCACCCGAGACAGTGACCAGCCTCAGGCCGTTCTCACGCCGGACCGAGGCAAAGCTGGGCCGGCTTTGAACGCTGACAATATCTGCCAGCTGAACATAGACACCCTCAGGATTACGCAGTTGCATCCGTTCAAGAAAATCAGCTGTCAGCTCGCCTTTGGGCAATATAACAGTGATGGTGGCGGTTCGTGTCCCGACAGGAAATGTCGCAGCCTCGATGCCGGCAATGCGATTGCGCAACACGGCGCCAAGCTGATCAATGGTAAAGCCCAGGGCGCGACCATGCGGCGTCAATTCCAAGATCAGTTCTTCATTGTCATACGCAAGGCTGTCTTCCAGCCCAGTTACGCCATCGATTCCAGACAATTGCGCCTTGAGCTCTTCGGCAGCAGCCTTAAGCTTTTCGGTCGAGTTGCCAAAGAACTGTACTGACAGGCTATCGCCCCCAGGTCCCAGCCGCCATCTGCGGAAACTCACTGTTTCTTGAAGCGGATGGCGTCGGTATTCATTCTGCAGTCGGCTGGTGAATTCGCGTGTACTGTAAGGTATTTGCCCGGGCGGAATACGTAAATCACGATCCACTAATTCAATCGCGATCGCACCCAAATTGTCCGGGCTTTGGGTCTCAGATCCAGACAGACCACGCCCGGTATTACCCCCAATTTCGCCCAGCACGTGCACCACAGGGTTTATACCATACTCCTCCTCGTAGCGGGCCCCGACAGCCGCCACCGCCCGTTGCAATTCCTGCATCATTTCAAGGCTATCTTGACGGTCAGCATCCGGCGTCATGGCAAAGTTACCACTGATGCGCGGCTGTTCCGGCGGTACAAAGAAGACCCAACGCACACTGCCATTCAGTAAGAGCGACAACTGCAAAGCCAACAAAAAAACTGCAAACGCTAGAACTACGTATCGCCCTCTGATGACATAGCCCATGGCACGTCGGAACACGCGATCGCGAAAAATGGCAAACCATTTGTTGACGAATTGCGACGGTGCATCCGCCCAGCTCTGGACATCACGATACCGCAAAGCGGTTGCCATGTGATGTGGCAAAATCAAAAAGCATTCCAAAAGAGACGCTGCCAGAACCGCAATCACCGTAAATGGAATGTCGGACAAAAATCGGCCAAAGCCCCCCCCGACCGCCATAAGGCCAAAAAAGGCAATAATCGTGGTTATCGTCGCCGAAAAAACAGGGCGGGACATGCGTGCTGCAGCATTTTCGGCTGCCGTGTATGCGTCTTCGCCCATACGAGACCGGGCATCTGCATGCTCTCCAACCACAATGGCATCATCTACAACGATACCAAGGGTAATGATCAACGCAAACAGCGATATCATATTAAAGGTCAAACCGGCGCTATACATCAAAGCGACCGCAGCGAGCATTGCCGTCGGGATGCCCATGGCAACCCAAAAGGCAGTCCGCCAGTTCAAAAATAAGAACAGAAGAACCAGAACAAGGGCCAGCCCCATAGCCCCATTCGACAACAATATGTTTATTCGGCCTTGAATGGCCTCGGCGCGGGTGCGGATCAGTTCAATGCGCGATCCTGATGGCAGTGAACGCACCATATCATCGGCCACGCGTTGCACCGTGTCTTGAATATCAATGATATCACCGGAGGCATTTCGATCCACTCGGATTGAAACGGCCGTATCATTGCCAACATAATACGCCCGCAGACGGTCTGCACCTTCGACGCGGATGTCTGCAATGTCACCGATAACCAGTTTTTGACCGTCTGAAAAAGATCGTAACGTAATGCCCGCAATCTCGGTGGCTGACCTCTTTTCAACACCCGCACGCACCCGCGCGCCTGCCCCCTGAATATCACCAGCTGCATCTGCATTGACCTCTGCCGCGATTGCGGCTGCAATGTCTGCCATGGTTACGTCATTTGCGACAAGCTTTGCCGTTGACACTTCGACCACAGTTCCCGGTGCTGCGACGCCTCTTATGGATGTCCGCGTAACGCCTTCGGCAAAAAGCCGTGCCACCATTTCGTCTGCATAACCAGCGGTTTGATCTACTCCAACTGGGCTAGAGATGACAACATCTGCAACGCGGGACACGAATGAGCTAAAGCTTTGCGAAACCTCCGCATCGGCGGGAAGCCCCGACAAACCTTGCAAAACTTCGGACACATCAGCCGTGGCTTGCTGCATGTCCCAACTATTTTCAAACTGTAGAAAGACTGTACCACGGCCTTCTTGGGAAAATGCAGACGAGCTTTCGACGCCATCCACAGCACGAAGTGCAGGCTCAAGAATGAGCATGATGGACGTGTCCAGGTCCTCGGCACTGGCGTTGGTGAGCGTCGCATTTACACGAATGGATTCCCGAATATCATCGGGAAAGAACTGCACCCGCATATTCTGCATGGCCCAAAGACCTGCACCAATCATAATGACCATCAACAGGTTGGCCATGGTCGTATGACGCGTGAAATACGAAAAAACGGCCCAAACAGAGTTTCTGGCACCAACCATCAAGGCCGTCCTCCGCCACCACGCTGACCGGATCTGAGCCGGTCAATCAAAGCCTTTGAAACCTCGGGTTCACGCAATTGGCGCAACATGTCGGCCTGTACCCGCGCAGGCATGCGGGTGTTGGCCTCGACCCTCGCAATAAAGTCCGCGCGTTCCTGCTCAGTCAGCGGCACCATCTCCAGCGCTTCAAGAAGCGTCGCAACGCTTTCTTCTTGGCGCACAACCGGATCTACCCGCACGCCCTTGCCATAGGCAGGTGAACGCTCGACAACGACTTGGCGACCCGCCAAGCCCTCTCCACGGACCAAAATATCGTCGCCCTGACGGCGCAACAGATCCACTTTCAAAATCTCGAGCCGGCTGTCCTCGCCGACCACAAGAATTTCTTGCGCTGCATCCATGGCAGACGATGGCAGACGCACGACGCCACGCAAAAGTGCCTCTTCAACGGACACGGTCACAAAATCACCCGGTTTTAATCCAGCCGCCGAATCCAGTTGCGCAAAAATTTCACGCCCTGTTTCACCTGCCCCAACAGATGCACTGACGCGACTGAGACTTCCCGTTGCCTCAAGGTTTGTTCCAAAAACGTCTAATGAGATCTCTGCCCGGGCAGGACGCAAAACACCTTGCTGATCTATCAAACGCGAAAACTGAGCGGTCGACACGCGGAATGTGACTTCAAGTGCATTGCCGTCAATCAACTGGGCCAATTGTTCATTGATCGACACCAAACGACCTTCAACCACGTTGACCGCAGTCAAAGTCCCATCAAAGCCTGCACGGATTTGGGTGTTGTCCAATCGACGTTGCGCCTCGGATACCGCAATGTTTTGGCGTGCCAGACGGGTTTCAGCCTGATCACCGCGGGCCTCGGCTTGCGCAACCGCCTGACGTTTCGCCAACACGGCAGCCCGTGCTGACGACACCGCGATCTCGGCCTGTTCAACGGCGGTCTGTGTCCCCGCACGACGCAGCAGCAAATCCTGCTGCCGTTCAAGCGCGGTTTGCCGCAAGCTGGCTTGATCCTGCGCGGCTAACAATTCATCACGTCCTATCGCCAAAGCACGCGCACTGTCGCGTACTTCTGCATGTGCATCCAAAAGATCTGCCTTAGCACGATCCAAAGCCGCCTGTGACTCAGACGGATCAATTCGCGCCAGAACCTGACCTTCAGAGACGCTGCCACCTTCGACAAAATCCGGCGACAATTCAATAATTGTGCCGCCGACGGCCGCACGAATTTCTAAAGTCCGCTGGCTTTGCACCTGACCGAAAACCGTCATGACCGGTATGATATCCTCGGGCAGTGCCCGCAGGACATTGACCGTAAAAACTTCTTCGCTGGAGCTTCGTCTTGGACGAAAGCCATCATCATCATCCCTAAGCGCAGAGACCAGCAGCAGGCCTGCCGCAAACAGCAGGCCCAATGTTATGCCCAAAAGCACCAAACCGACGTAATTTCTAGCGAGGAAACGCATATCTGGGCTCCCAGTAAGCTTGACATACTATGTATCGACGGGATTCTTCTGCCAAGCGGTTTTCCTAAAAAGCGTCGCGTTCGGCGATCACACGCCTTTTATTTTCGTCGCTTGTGTTCATCGAGCCGCGGAAAGATCTCAACAAAATTGCAAGGACGGTGACGGTAATCCAACTGGCGCGCCAAAATCTCGTCCCATGCATCACGACACGCCCCGGGACTGCCCGGCAAAGCGAACAGATATGTGCCACCCGCAACGCCCCCTGTTGCGCGGCTTTGAACCGCGGATGTCCCAATTTTTTGCATTGAGACAATCGTAAAAATCGTTCCAAAGGCGTCGATTTCCTTTTCATAAACGTCACGATGCGCCTCGACGGAAACATCCCGCCCGGTCAGACCGGTCCCGCCGGTGGACATCACCACGTCCACGGCAGGATCTGCAATCCATGCCCGCAATTGATCTGAAATCATGCGTCGATCATCCGTGACCAGAGCACGCGCGGCCAGATGATGGCCAGCATCTTTCAAACGCTGGACAAGGGTATCTCCGGACCTGTCATCGGCCTTGCTGCGGCTATCCGATACCGTCAGCACAGCAATACGGACTGGTATAAAGTCAATCGTTTCATCAATTCGGGACATATCATGCCTTATAAAGAAAGTATTTATTGAGCCAAACGCGCACGCAATTCCAGCAAATCTGCCCAAGCCTCGCGTTTTGCGGCAGGGTTTCGCAACAAATAAGCTGGATGCAGCATGGGAAGAACCGGCACGTCGAACGCCTGGGTCCATTGCCCCCGCAGTCGCGTGATACCTCGACGTTTCAGCACCGCCTGACAGGGAGTGTTGCCCATAAGCACCAGAACTTCTGGTTTTGCCAAGGCAATATGACGCTCAACAAATGGCATCAGCATGGCAATTTCATCGGCACGCGGATCACGGTTCTGCGGTGGCCGCCACGGCGAAACGTTGGTGATGTAGACAGCTTGATCTTTGGAGGACGCCCTCCGATCCAAATCAATAGCCGCCAACATCCGATCCAGCAGTTGTCCAGCCCGTCCGACAAAAGGCTTGCCCTGCCGATCCTCGTCCCGTCCCGGAGCCTCGCCCAAAATCATTACCCGCGCACCCGGTACGCCATCGCAAAATACCAGCGAGCGCGCGCCAAGACGCAATTCACAGTGCGGATAAACCGACATCGCCTGTTGCAAAGATTGCAGATCTGCCGAAGCTTCGGCTGCGGCACGCGCATCCGCAACAGGATCTGCCTGAATCTGTGGCGCAGGCTCCTGGCTTGATGCAGGGCTCTGTTTGACCGGTTCAGCACTGACCGCAAAACGGTCCACGGGCTGTTCGCCCATAGACACATCCACACCCATTTCGCTTTGCCATTCCAGCATCACGCGGGCTAAATGCCAATCCAAATCGCCGTTCATGCTGCAATCATAGCCCGCCTTGCAGCCCACGACCAGATCCTGCTTGCTTTTGCTTGCTTGCGCCCTTGGGGGTTTCTATACGTCAAACAAATCATTATTGGCGGAGCAGCCCTGCATGCGTTTTGACCAGCGGCACCTTTTGGGTATTGAACCCCTACGCCCAGACGAAATTACGACCCTACTAGATCTATCAGACCGCTATGTTACGCTGAACAAACGGCGTGATAAGCATGCGTCGGTTCTGTCGGGCCTGACGCAAATCAATATGTTTTTTGAAAATTCGACCCGCACACAAGCCAGTTTCGAGATCGCAGGCAAACGGCTTGGCGCTGACGTGATGAATATGGCTATGCAAGCCAGTTCAATTAAGAAAGGCGAAACGCTGATTGACACGGCACTGACACTCAATGCCATGCATCCCGATCTTTTGGTTGTGCGACATCCACAATCAGGCGCCGTGGATTTGCTTGCACAAAAGGTCAACTGCGCAGTGATCAACGCAGGCGACGGACGACATGAACACCCCACCCAAGCCCTACTGGATGCATTGACAATCCGCCGGGCCAAGGGACGATTGCATCGACTGAAGATCGCCATATGTGGCGACATTGCCCACAGTCGCGTTGCACGCTCCAACATCTTGTTGCTTGGCAAGATGGAAAATCGGGTACGGTTAATCGGTCCGCCGACCCTCATGCCATCCCAGATTGCAGACTTTGGAGTTGAGGTCTTTCATGACATGGAACAGGGACTGCGCGACGCCGACGTCGTCATGATGCTGCGCCTGCAACGTGAACGTATGGACGGGGGATTTATTCCATCAGAACGGGAATATTTTCATCGTTACGGTCTAAACGCCAAAAAACTGGCTCTGGCACATCCCGACGCAATCGTCATGCATCCCGGACCTATGAACCGTGGTGTGGAAATAGACGGCACCCTTGCAGACGACATAAACCGCAGTGTTATTCAGGAACAGGTTGAGATGGGTGTTGCCGTGCGAATGGCTGCAATGGATATCTTGGCTAGAAATCTCAGGGCCAGCCCGAAGGAGGTCATGGTATGAACGATGTAATTGAGGTGCGCAGCACTGAAAAAGACACAGTGCGCGTTTTTCACATCGACCTGCCATCAAACGCCATCGAACGTTTCACGCAGCGTGCAGGAACCGGGGAATGGCCACTACAATATACAATTGGCGCTTTGTATCTGCGCGATGCTTTTGTTGATGTTGTGCCAATCCGTGATCTTGGCGGGATGCGGCTCAGTAAATACCTTGCTGACGCCCATGGTGTCGACAATACCGAGCTTAAGGCTCATGCTGGACAACTCGACGCAGTCGCTGGCTATGTCGCAATTTTACCAAGCCAAGCTTTTGACGGAAAAGAACAGACGTTGGTTGTACGCAACCCGATGCGTTGGATTGGTAGCTACAGCATGTCCACCACCAAAACAATCATTCCGCCACTGCGTTCGACATCTGCTGCACGGGCTATTGGGGGGGGTGCGGGAAACCCAAAACGGCGCCGTCAATCCATGAACAAAGGGCTTTTGGCTTTGGCAGGCTTTATTATTCTGACCATTCTTATCAGCTTGGGGCTATCACGGTGAAGGCGGCAAAAGATCTCTTGATTTGCAACGCGCGGCTTGTTGACCCCGAAGCCGGAAATGTGCGCATGGGCGCATTACGCATATCGGGTGGTGTCATTAGCGCATGCCATGATACACCTTGGCCAGATGTTGGTGACGCGGACACAATGGATGCTCGTGGTAAATGCCTAGCCCCAGGAATAGTTGATATCGGCGTTAAGGTCGGCGAACCGGGTGAACGCCACAAAGAAAGCTATCGTACAGCTGGGGCTGCTGCTGCGGCCGGAGGCATAACGACCATCGTGACCCGCGCGGATACCGAACCGTGCATTGATACCCCCGAGGCATTGGAGTTCATTCGCCGCCGCGCCAGTGCCGATGCATTGGTGAACGTGTCCCATATGGCTGCCTTGACCAAAGGGCGGCAGGGTCGCGAAATGACGGAAATCGGATTTTTGCGTGACGCAGGAGCTGTGGCTTTTTCAGACCATGACCGCGTACACCGTGATGCCAAGACGCTTGGTCGTGCGATGACCTATGCGGCCGGACTTGGTGCGCTTATCATCACGCATCCCCAAGAGCCGACGCTAAGCGACGGCGCCTGTACCACATCAGGAAAATTTGCCTCTCTGCGTGGTCTGTCATCGGTCAGTCCAATGGCAGAAAGGATGGGCTTGGACCGTGACCTTGCATTGGCCGAGATAACTGGCGTCGCCCTGCACGCAGACCAGATTACGACAGCCCGCGCCTTGCCTGCACTGCAACGGGCGAAAGACGCCGGGCTGAACGTGACGGCCGGCATTTCAATCCATCATTTGACACTGAACGAGTTGGATGTCGCAGACTATCGCACATTCTTCAAACTAACGCCGCCTTTACGCAGCGAAGAAGATCGTCAAGCAATGATCGAAGCCGTCCGTAGTGGTCTAATTGATCTGATCTCGACCATACATACGCCTCAAGATGAAGAGCTTAAGCGTCTGCCCTTTGAAGTTGCGGCGAGCGGCGCCGTCGGTTTAGAGACCGCGCTTCCTGTTCTGCTGCGATTATATCATGCAGATACGCTGGATCTGCCAACCCTGTTCAAAGCCTTGTCGCTAAACCCGGCACGGCGTTTAGGGCTGGACTGCGGTCGGCTTGCTCCGGGGGGGCCAGCGGATCTGGTGTTGTTTGACCCCGACAAACCCATCATCTTGGACCGATTTAAGCTACAATCAAAATCTAAGAATACTCCTTTTGACAATGCCCGCCTGCAGGGCAAAGTCCTTGCCACCTTTGTTGCAGGCCAAAAGGTCTATTCAGCATGATCGCAGATGCAACAACACCATTATTTTTACTGGGTTTTTGGGCCGTTTTTGGATATTTTCTTGGGTCCGTTCCTTTTGGGTTGGTCATTACGCGCCTATTTGGGCTGGGTGATTTACGCCAAATCGGATCCGGCAATATCGGTGCAACCAATGTGCTTAGGACAGGCTCTAAACCGGCCGCAGCAGCGACCCTGCTTCTGGATAGTGGCAAAGGTGCCATCGCCGTTCTTGTTGCGCGCGCGCTGGCTGGAGAAGATGCAGCCCAGTTGGCGGGCGTATGCGCGTTTGCAGGACATTGCTTTTCAGTCTGGCTGCGCTTTCAGGGTGGAAAAGGTGTTGCTACTTTTCTGGGAACGGTGCTTGCATTGGCTTGGCCCGTCGGACTAATGGCCTGCATAAGCTGGCTTGTTTGCGCAGGATTAAGCCGCATATCGTCCGTCGGGGCACTGGGTGCGGCCGCATTAACGCCAGTCTGGATGGTTATTTTTGGCTATCCAGGGTCACTGATCGCCATAGGAATGGCAGGTATGATATTCTGGCGTCACAGCGAAAATATTGCACGCATTCGAAAAGGGACAGAACCACGTATCGGGAAAAAACCCTAAAGCATTTCGGCGATTACATCCGCGACCTCACGCGGATGCGACAATGGCACCATATGCCCCGCCCCCGCGATGACGCGTTCTTGGGCATTTGGCAACCGACCCAGCAAGGTCGCA
>JAQXDR010000041.1 GCA_029251265.1 Pseudoprimorskyibacter sp.
AGTATCGGTGGCGGTCAAACGAAAGGCTGTCCAAAGGAGTAAAGAGGTCGGCACGAAAGCGTGACACGACCAACGAAGACGCGATCAAAACGGCTCCTCGTACCAAAAGAAAAAAGAGCCACTAGTAAGCAGCCCTTAATCAGTCTTCCATTTTGCAGATATCAGCACCTTATGACGTGATACGCGAGCTTTGGAATTATTCCGTTCACTTCGGTCCCAGCTTCGGCTTTACGTACTACCCCGAGTGTTTGTAATTCCGCCAGAGCTTTCTTGGCTTTGGCTGTTGTCCTCAGAGTATTTGGGCCATTCTTAACGATATATTGAGGGAGAATGAAAGCCGCATTAAAGTCGTCCCTTTGCGCTATCTCGGGCCATTTTTCGTATAACCATTCACGGAGGTTTGCGACCTCTTTTTCGTGTTGGGATATCGCAGCCGCATTTGTTAGGCGAAGCGCTTCTGTTAGATACCATTCTGCCAGGGTTATCGCGTTCTGCATTGTAATTCGGTCAATCATTCGGGCCGAGATATTGCTGACGAGCGTCATCACCCCAGCAATACGGCAGGCCTGTTCGGCAATTTTTGACGCAGTACCCGTTAGTTCAGCTAACACGCCTCCTTTGACCTGTGCTAGCTCGATGCGCTGAGCAAACTCTGCAAGGAGTGTGCGAGCGTCACCGCTTAGAGAGAGCAGCTCGGAAGAGTCTAGGTCAATCTTAAGATTTCTGCCCTGTTTGCCTGTTTTATCACCGTCCCAACTCGGCATTTCTATACTAAGTATTTGCCCGATGCGCTGGTTCCAGTTGTCGAGTGCCATCGCGTCCTGTTCTGAAACTTCTGGTTTTCGCGGTCCTTGAGCGATACTGCGATGACCAATGGTGCTTTTGGGGTGACAGATTAGCATGCGGGGTACAAAACCTTGTCCAACAGCCAGAGAGTCGCACAGAAAGTTTTCAGCAATGATTGGCTGGACCATGAGATGAAGAGCAAGCCGTTTATCGTTCAGTGTTATGCTGCCATCCCCTGCACGAGTCCGTTTGATTGCGGCGCCATCCCAGAGTTTTGACAGCGCAGTTAAGGTCTTTTGGTGATTATCACGATTCATTGCGTGCCCTCCTAGAAACTGCCCACCTTCATCCGAAAGAAGACCCAATGATGGGTTGCCTTGGTGAAACAGCTTGGTCAGTCCTTCAAAGGTGGGTTCGGTGACGATCCTATCAGGATGCAGGGGTGCGTTTGGATAATCTCCGAGAGATTCCAAATCTTCTTCACCAGAATTACCCGAACGAATTGACTTTTTTACTGTCAGTTCCATCTGCTCGTAAGCAATTCTGGCTCTTTTGAAGGCTTTCAACTCTTCGTTGTAATTTGTTTGTTGCTGCCGTTCGTGCTTCTTCAGTGGCTTCGCCAACAAATTATCTACCGCTGATTTGCGCTCGCCGCTAAGCGCCACAGTCAGGCAATATAGCGAAACGGGTGAGCAGCCATGAAGAAGTTCGACATTAGCGAATCCCTGAACAGACAGGCTCGCAATCGAGAGTGCGCTCGATGCAGCTATCGCGATCGGGGCTTCCACTTCCCTTGTGACCGCTTCTACCACCGGCTGGAGAAGTGGGCCCAACGCGTAAACTGGAAATGGATGTGATGTCGGAGGCTTTCGGTAAACTTGCTCAGGAGCATCAGGTTTGGGCAGCTTGATACCTTGTTTAGCGAAGCCACTCAGCGTTGGGGAGGCTGTAGCAGCCTGAGGCGCAATATCGGTCTGCGGTGTGCTGAACGGCGATATTGAGGCTTGGGGCTGGTTTGATTTCTGATCAGATAAGGGCTCGTGATAGCCATTCTCGTCGATGTCGTCCCAGTTGAGACCCTCGAGACCCATATCATTCGAAGCCAACGCATTTGGGTTTTCAGGGTTATCCCAATCGTAATTTTTATATTCACTCATGCTGCGACTCCATTCATCAGTAGTTCGTCATTCCAATCTCCAGCGGTCGGTAAAGTCGCCATGACGTCCCACCCCTTAAGACACGCGCGTTCTTTTAATTTCACCATTGCGCTGATTCCCGCTGTGTCGTTGTCTCCAGCCATGATCAGAAATCCTGGGTTTTCAGGCAGTTTGAAAGACCCCATGCCGCTAGTTGATAGTGTTGCCACCACGGTTGCAGCCTCTTTGAACATCGACATCAGAGATAGACCGCTCTCGATGCCTTCGCAGACGACGAGCGGCGCGCTGGATTGAGCGCTCTGAAGAACAACACCGCAGCCTTGCGTCTTTCCCAGCATCATTTTGGCGGGTGTGACGTCAGCCTTCTTTAGGCCATCTGGCTCAAGGAAGGTGCGATGAATTGCTGGAGCATTTGAACCGTTCAGCGAATCCACACGCGCAATAAGGGCGGGAAAGCGCGTGCCTGCCGGACCATGCCAACAACTGGGGTTAAACCGCAGCGTGTCTGGTAAACGCGCAATTATACCACGCCCCCTTAGATAAGATGCGGCAATCGTGTCATTGATAGGCAGACTCTGGTCCCATAGGGCTTTCGCGTGCTGCGATTTGCGAGCGTCCTGTCGCTGTTGTTGTTTATGAAGGTTTGAAGCCTCAATTGGGTCTAGCAGGTCCAAATTGTCTCCGCATATTCCGAGCGCGACCAAAATGTCCTGAAATGCACAATTGCTTCGTTTGCAGTGCAGCAGGAGACGGTCGTGACTGTCTGTGATCGTCAGAGCAGTTTGATCTCTCCGACATTCAGTTTGACAAACTGGGCAAGCTGAGGTGCCATAGCTGCCCATCCAGCGACCATGTAATCGCCTGGTAATTTCATGCGCATTCATTAAACCGACCTCTTAGGGTTAGGAGAACCAGCGAGTTCTGACTTGATATATTCGCGCAGTTCTTCAGCGTCCCAGCGGCTTAATTGACCGATTTTATATGGCCGCGGCAGCACGCCATTTTTGACATGATTCCACACGGTCGATTCGCCCAAGCCAAGGCAATCGGCCACCTGTTTGACAGTGATAAAAGTTGCCACGTGCGTTCTCCAAACTCTGCCAGATAGGGATTTATCCGGCTCTGCTCTAAAAAATTGGAAGCTCACTGGTGTAATTCAATACGCTGAAAATGCTATACTATTTCAAACACTACTGTATGAAACAGCAAGACCTCTGCGTAATTGGGGATTCTGGTTGATTGGTTATTCCGGTGGTCTGGGTGCAAGGTTGTTGAGGCTATTTTATGGACCTTTTCTTTCGAGAAGTGGCTGATCGGATTGGCGAAGACGATGTACTGTTCAAGATTGATATGCTGTTGGAGTGGCCGGCGTTTTCACCGATCTTGAAGCGTGGCTTGGATCGGTCTGGGGTCGGACCTCAGGGCTATGATCCGCTCGTCTTGTTCAGGTGCCTGCTGATCGGCCAGTGGCATGGTCTTTGCGATCCCAAGCTTGGGCGCGCGCTGAAGGTGCGTCTAGATTTCATGCTGTTCTGCGGGCTGGATCTGCACGCCCCGGTGCCCCATGAGACCACCCATTGCCGGTTCCGAGTCGAGCAATGCTCGGGCACCATGAAGAGATGGTTCGGTCTATACCGAGCCTGCTATTTCGGCGTGGACAAAACACACGCCCAACTGGCGCTTGCAGCCATCGCACAAAACCTCCTGAAAGCTACCAACAAGATCACCCTCAGCCCGCAAATCCCCACAATCGCTTAACCAAGACCTCAAGCGCTTTGTGCCGCTGAAAACTCAGCGGAACAAGACAAATGACAAGATTTCTGAAAAACACAAATTCCGCCCCGTTACGCAGACGTCTTTGGTGTGTATCCAACAAAAAAATAAGGCCCCATCTGGGACCTTATTGGGTTTATATCAACACCATCATGCCGCCGGGCTGACAGAAGACTGATACACCGGCTCCCAAAGCCCTGGATTGCCCCCTTGTGTGCAAATCCAACCTGTCAGCACCATACCATTTGCGTCCTTGGTAGGGATCTCTGCAGAGACAAAGGCGCCTGGTGGAAAATCGCCACCCGTTGGCGCGCCAAAGGCATTGCCGCGCGTCATCTCGACCAATCGTAACGGAACATCGTAGAAATGGGCCGCTGTTTTGGTTTTGGTGGCAGCAAGGCTCATGGTGATGGTATCCGCCCCGACCGAAACGACCCGCGCACCATTTTGCATGGGACCAAATTTGGCGGTACGGATGATATCCCCGGCCGCCCATCCGGTGGTATTGCTACAATTGGTGATGACGGCACTGCCAGAGGTGAAATCGCCCACGCTTGGCAGATGCGTCTTGCCCAATGTGAAGAGGTAAACGCTATAGGTTCCTGTGGTCAGGCTATAGGCCACGCCCGCCAGGGTCACATCACTGCCGGTAATATCGGTGATACGTCCCAATATGACCTTGTTTAAACTGATTGTACCCTTGCTGTTCTGGCGTCCTGAAAAGGACGTGATCGATGATAAATAGTCGCCAACGCGCATGCGACCCAATGACGTGCTATCCACCCCGTTTATTGTGGCAGTCCCGTCTCCGACGACCGTAATAGACAGCGATCCCACGGAAAACCCGCTGCCCCGGCTTCCGCCTTGCCAAACCCCATTGGTCGTAACCAGACGTCCCCCGCAATTGAATTGTCCATCATTCAACAAATTGCTGACTTCACCTGAAGCAAACATTCCGGCTTTTGCGATATTTTCGTTGCGAAACTCCACATTATCAAACACCGGCATGATATCGGGATTGAACACAGGCGGACTGGACATCGTGCAGTCGCGAAAAGAAGCAGCTGGTGTCATTGCCAGCTTGCGGGGAGCGCCTGCATAGTGGCCGATAAAGCCACCAATAAATTGTACCCGTCCTGTTCCGGTTATAATAGCATCCGGGCCGGGCAACCCAAGATCCACACCGTCTATCAATTTGATATTGCAGTCTTTAAAGGTGAATCCGAATGTTCCGCTTATATGCCCCACCGTCCAGGTAGTTTCTACATAAACATCCGTAAAGGCGCCGTTGCCACGACTAGTATCATTGGCAACTAATGCATAATTGGCAACCCAAACGCCACCACGCACATAGCACCCCGCGCCAGTGCCTGTTCCAAATCCCGAACCAGCAGCCAAAATGATGTCATGTCCCTTGCCATGACAATCCTGCACCAGCACACCACGGTTCTGGCTCTCTCCAATCTGCATGGCAATCCGGTTGCTGGTAAAGTTGCTGTCACGCACCGTGATACTGTCCCCAAGCTGGATCTCAGAGCCTGATGTGTTGACACCAATCACCCACCCTTGGATTTCACAATTATCTATCAGGAACTCGGTGGTCCCGGCGCCATCTACATAGTGGTCCGGCACATCTGGGTTTGAGCCATCGTAATACGAAAATTTCTCAGTGGCGGACTGCTGGCTATGGAAAAGATCTATCACAACCCCGGCATGGTACTTGAATTGACCACTTTCCACCGCACCGGTTGTATTCCACCATGGCGTTCCCTGACTGTCACGGTCCAGTAAGCTCTGGAGATTGGTCAGATTGCCAGAGTTCGCTGCTCCCTTGATCGAGATATTGCGGATCACGCTGTTGCGATTGCGCTGCACAACAATCCCGGGGTTTTGGCCATCCGTAAACGTAAATGTCGTGCGCTGATTGTTGACATACCCCCCTGCTGG
>JAQXDR010000216.1 GCA_029251265.1 Pseudoprimorskyibacter sp.
GCCAGCGCGCGGGCCAGCGCGGTGATGCGATCAATGCGGTCCTTTTGGCTGCCCAATTTGTTATGAAAGGTCACATTGGACAGCTGGTCTGTCCAGACATCCATACCGGATTTCGCCACACGAAGATCATTTTCCCAAAAAAACTTTGCGTCCGACAGGCGCGCGGCTAAGACCTTTTGGTTGCCCGCCAGGATAGTCGCGCCATCGTCAGATGTCTCTCGGTTGGCCACGGTTACAAAAGCCTGAATTTGGTTCTTGGTTGGGTTTCGAACGGAAAAGAACTTTTGGTGTTCTTTCATCGACGTTTGCAGCACTTCGGCTGGCAGGCTCAGAAAATCATTGCTGATATCGCCCATCAGGACCACCGGCCACTCTACCAGACCGGCAACTTCGGTCAGCAGGCCACGATCTTCGACCAACTCTAACCCTCTGGCAAAGGCCAAATTTGTGGCTGTTTGCCAAATGGCTTCGGCACGTTCAGTCGGGTTCAGGATGACAAACGCGCGTTTGAGCTTGACTTGGTAGTCCTCGAATCCTGTCACAGCAAAAGATCCGGGTGCCATGAACCTGTGGCCTTCGGATTGATCGGACGCGGTGATTCCATCGAGTGTGACAGGAACAATCTGTGTGCCGTTGTTATCGCTCAGAATGCATATGATTCGATGCAAGGGACGTACCCATCGAAGCTGACCAGTCCCCCACCGCATTGATTTTGGCCAAGGAAAGTTGCGGATCACATCCGACAGGACCTCTGCGATGATATCTGATGCACAGCGACCCGGCGTTTCAATCCGTGCAAGATAAAAGGTGCCTTTTTTCTCTTCTGTTGTGTCAAGCTGATCCACGGTTAGCCCCACACCGCGCAAAAAACCTTGCACGGCCTTGTCCGGGGCACCAACCTTTGGGCCACGGCGCTCTTCGTGCTTGACGGGACTTTTTGATAACAAGTCCTCGATCGTCAGGGTAAGGCGTCGCGGAGTCGCAAAGGCGGCCGCTGCGGCATAGGTTAGCCCGGCCTCGACCAGACCATCGGTCACACGCTTTTTAAGATCCTCGGATGCACGGGCCTGCATGCGCGCGGGGATTTCTTCGGAAAAGAGTTCAATCAATAGATCAGGCATGGCTCTTGGTCCTTGGAGATTTAGGCGCTCTCTAGCCTATGTCGCTGCGGTGTGCGAGGGGGCTTCGTACCTTGTGTGATCTTTGCGGCTGCGAAGTGGCTGGGAATCTGATCCAAGACGTGTGGTAAAGTTGGCCGGCTCGGGCACGGTTTTGATTCAAACCGGTCCCGAAACGGTCGCAAACCACGGCGCGTTCACCGTTCTGGGCAGTCATCCCCCAATGGCGACCCGTCGTAGGCCTTGTCGCCACAATCATTTATTTCATGCCATACATATCCGCGACCTTGCGATGTCAGGGCAACGACGCGGTCGATCCCGTATTCGATATTGGTTGTACCGGTAAAGATGACTGCGTCACCAGCAGCGATTTGCGCGCCGATTGCATCTGCGTCGAAGCATTCAAACCAAAAAGGAGCTGTGCGTGGCGCCGAGCGATCAGGGTAGGGTGAAAATTGGGTCTTTGCCTCATCCAAGGACAGATCGATGTCAAAGCAGGCCCTGTACCGGATGGGCGAACTGGAGGCATCGATCCCTATGAAGTTAGAAATAGGCAGGGGGCTAAGATCCCCGTTTAGGGATGTCGCGTTGATTTGCTGGCCCTGTGCCGAAAGGCGTTCATAGAAATGATATATTTGCAGGTAGTACAGGCTTCCGCCTGCTACTGCTGCACAGATCACGATCGCAATGACCAAAAATTTACCTGTCGTCATGACATATTCCGTTCACGTCAGAACCGCCCTGCGGCGGGTTGAGGGTCAGCATTTGCATGAACTCCAATCTTGGTGAGGTCGGCGCATGTTACGGCATGCGTCCTGTCATGCCGCATGTCCACCGGCCGGGGTAAGTATGAACGCGTCGGCACAAAGTACGGCCAAGGCACGAACCCTGCCAATGTAGGATTGGCGTTCCGTGACCGAGATAACGCCGCGGGCGTCAAGCAGATTGAAAATGTGACTGGCCTTTATGCATTGATCATAGGCGGGGTGCGCCATGACGATGCGGTGCCCTGTTTTCGGATCCTGATGAGCTTGCTCCAGAATTCGCGCGCATTCTGCTTCGGCTTCTTCGAAATGGCGCAGCAAAACATCGGTGTCGGCAATGTCAAAATTCCAACGACTGTATTCCTGTTCGGTTTGGCGAAAAATATCGCCATAGCTCAGGGCCGCCGGAGATTGTGGATCGTTAAACGGCATATCCATCACATGATCTATGCCCAACACATACATGGCCAGACGCTCTAATCCGTACGTCAGCTCTCCTGAAACTGGCGTGCAGTCATGGCCGCCAACTTGCTGAAAGTAGGTGAATTGGCTCACTTCCATGCCGTCGCACCAGACTTCCCAACCCAGCCCCCATGCGCCAAGCGTCGGACTTTCCCAGTCGTCTTCAACGAAGCGTATGTCGTGTAACGCCATGTCGATGCCGATAGCCTCGAGCGAGCCAAGATACAAATCCTGCATATCCGGTGGGGACGGTTTGATCAGGACCTGGTATTGGTAGTAATGTTGCAGACGGTTGGGGTTTTCGCCATATCGGCCGTCTGTCGGACGCCGTGACGGCTGTACATAGGCCGCCGCCCAGGGCCGCGCACCAAGACTGCGCAATGTGGTGGCAGGGTGAAAGGTTCCGGCACCGACCTCCATGTCGTAGGGTTGCAAAATTGCACAGCCTTTGGTCGCCCAATAGCTTTGAAGCCGAAGTATGATGTCTTGAAAACTTCTTGGTTTTTCGGGTTTCATGGTCATCTGTGGCCCCTTGGTGGCGTTTGACACCGTCCTAAGCGGACACACTTGCGGGGTCAATTCGCGTGATTGTCAATTATTAAGGTGAAACTGCTTGTGCTTCTCGTTATGCGACGTTTGGAAGAGCAAAAAAATGATACTAAAGCGAGGCTGACATGAGGGTATTTCGCGCAACGCTGGCCGTTCTTTTGGCTATGTTGATTCTGACGCGTAGCGCACTGGCGCAAGACGTGGTTTATATCCAAATCGAAGCCAAGCCGAGCCTTGCTGAGATTCAGACACGTTTGCAGGCCTATTCCGCAACCTTGGATGATGTGAATGGATTTGCACTTGGGGCGGGATGGTATGGCATCGCTTTGGGTCCATTTTCGCGCAGTCGGGCCGATGCCTTGTTGATTTCGATGTCGGCTCGTGGGGTGATCCCACGCGACAGCTACATTGCGTCACCGGCAGAGTATGTGCAGCGATTCTGGCCGCAGAGAGGCCAAGACATTCAAGAATCGGTACAAAATACGCAAACATCTTCGTTGACTGGGCAAAACGATGTCTTGTCCACGCCGTTACAAACGCCGGCAATTGATCCGGGCGAAACTTTGGCCGAGGCGCGGGCTTCCGAGAAACTGTTGACGCGCGCAGACCGTGAAGAACTGCAAATCGCCTTGCAGTGGGCTGGCTATTACCGCTCAACCATTGACGCGGCTTTTGGTCGCGGTACGCGCCGCGCCATGACGGATTGGCAAGCGGCCAACAATCACGAGGCCACAGGCGTTCTGACCACAGCGCAACGCGAACACCTTTTGGCGCAATACTATGCGATCCTTGAAGGTATGGACTTTGCCGAAGTTTATGATGCACGTGCAGGAATTCGCATGGATATGCCGTTGGGCGTGGTTCGTTTTGACAGATACGAAAGTCCATTTGCCCATTACGAATCGATCAGCAGTCTTGGTGCACGCGTCATCCTGATCAGCCAGGAAGGTGATCGGAACACCTTGAACGGATTGTACGAAGTCCTGCAAACGCTAGAGATCGTTCCGCGTGAAGGGCCGCGAAAGCGTGGCAGATCTGGCTTTCGGCTGACTGGGCAGGATGAAAACATAGTGACACACGCCGACGTCACTTTACAAAACGGTCAGATCAAAGGGTTCATGCTTGTTTGGCCGACCGGCGATGAAGAACGCCGACAACGCGTTCTCGCGCGGATGACCCGTTCGTTTGTCCGTGAACCGGGAAGCCTTGAAAGCACTATTCTAGGTACAGGAAATCCAGCTGTTAATCTTGTGTCTGGTTTGCGGATACGCGTTCCACGCCTTACCAGAACAGGATTTTTTGTGTCCAGTAACGGAGATGTGGTCACCACTGCGGATGCTGTTGCAGGCTGTGGCCGTGTGACCATTGAGCAAGATTATGATGCGGCAACGATCGCTTTTGATACCATGTCAGGTCTTGCGGTGATTTCGCCGACAGATGGGCTTGCACCTGTCAATTTCGCCCAAATTGCTCCCGGTTTTGCTCGTTCCGACAGCGAAGTGGCGGTTGCGGGTTTTCCGTATGGTGGGATCCTTGATGCGCCGACCTTGACCTATGGGAAGATCTCGGATCTGCGAGGGTTAAGCGGAGAGACCGATCAGATCCGGCTTGTTATTGAAGCTCTGCCGGGAGACGCAGGCGGTGCGGTCATGGACCCGTCTGGCGTTGTGGTCGGTGTTCTTTTGTCAGGCGAAGACGCCGCGCGGCGACTGCCTGCCGGCGTTGGCCTTGCAGCCAATGCAATGGCGATCCAGCAGCTTTTGGCACAAGCCGGACTGCGCGCCGAAGAACGCTTTGGCGGGACACACATGGCGCCCGAGGATCTGATTTACCGTGCCCGTGATCTGGCGGTTGTGGTCAACTGCTGGGATTAGACGCTTTTGCCGCATGACCCTGAACCGTGTAGCGCCTGACAGGAGTTTTGAATGGGGTGTCAGGCTGTTTGCCCCAGCCGAATATCGACCGGACCCTATTGCGCGGGCTAGGTCGAGGGGAATATTGTCGCAAGGGCGGAACACAGAGACAAAGCGGACGCTTGTTTCGTTTCAAAGACCGCTTATGCTGCACTTGATAAAGGGGACGCCGCAGTGCAGCAAAAAACAACGGGTAATTCTGCCATAACATTGGTTACGTCAACGGCCTCTATGGCAACACCGACACATGGCGGGCGCGCCAAGTGCTTGCAGCGGCTGGTGCGACTGGATCTGCCAGTACCCACGACGGTGGCGCTTTCATTTAATATGGTTCACCACATTGCCACGGGCGCTTTGCCTGACATTAGCGATATTCTTGATCATTTTCCCAATGATGTGTTGCTGTGTGTGCGGCCTTCGTCCGAGGATCCTGATTGGGGGGGGCCGGGCGCCATCCTGAACATAGGGATGAATGACACCAGTCATACCGCGCTGTCGGATCGCATTGGATCGGAAGCCGCTGCATCGCTTTATCTGCGGTTTGTGCAAGCATACGCCGTGCATGTCGCGCGGTTAGATGCGGACGTGTTCGATGACATTGCCGAGGACGGGCAGGCAGGCTTGTCGGCCGTGTTGGCCGCCTACGAGGCAGAGGCCGAAGAACCGTTTCCTCAATCTCGGGATCAGCAGTTGACAGAGGTCCTGCGCAGTATGGCCCGCGCATGGGAAGGCACGACAGCGCGGCTTTTAAGAGTAGCGAAAGGAGCGCCTGTCGATGCCGGTCTCGGGCTGGTTGTACAGGAAATGGCACTGGGTCTTGGGCAGGGAGAGTGTGGATCAGGGGTCTTGCAACTGATCAACCCTGAAACAGGATTGCCGCAAATTACGGGCCGGTATTTAAGTCAAAGTCAGGGGCGCGAGGCCCTGATCGGTGGTGCGGGGTCCCTATTTCTGGAGCGCGACCCGAGAGGGCCGTCTTTGGAAGATCTCGCACCGGTGGCCTTTGCTGCTCTTAAGGTCGATGCAGCGTTGATGCGCAAACGCTTGCGTGAAGAAATGCAGATCGAATTTACGATAGAAAACGGACGATTACATATTCTGGATGGTGTCCGTGTCGCACGTGGACCGCGCGCGGCCTTGCGTATTGCAGTCAGCCTTGCTCAGGATGGGATCATAGCGCCTCAAGAGGCGGTCATGCGGATCGAACCCCGCACGTTGTCTGAACTGTTGCACAGGCAGGTGGCGCCGGATGCAGACCGCGACATACTTGGCCGGGGGATCGCTGCCAGCCCGGGTGCTGCGACGGGTGCGATCGTTTTTGATCCAGAAACTGCGCAGGCCTATGCAGCGCGAGAGGAACCGTGCATTTTGGTTCGCCGCGAGACGGGTCCCGAGGACATACGTGGGATGCACGCTGCGGCGGCCGTTTTGACGGAAAAAGGGGGGATGACCAGTCATGCTGCTGTTATTGGGCGCGGCTTGGGGCTGCCTTGCGTCGTCGGAGCCGCACATATGCGATTTCAGACAAAGCGTGCCTTGTTGGTTGCAGAAACTGGACAGAGCCTGACCGAAGGTGACATCATTACCGTTGATGGGTCCAGTGGACAAATTCTGGCAGGGGCCCCGGAAATGATCGAAGCGACGCAGGATGACGCCTTTCAAAAATTGATGTCATGGGCGGATGAAGTACGCGATATCAAGATACGGGCAAACTGTGATACACCTGCGGACGCAAAAACGGCACGAAACTTTATGGCGGAAGGCATTGGTTTGTGCCGGACAGAACACATGTTTTTTGATGCAGACCGATTGACCCCCATGCGCGAGATGATCTTTGCAAACACTCCCGAGGATCGTCGCGCCACATTGGAAAAACTGTTGCCCATGCAGCGTGCAGATTTTATCGAATTATTTCGAATAATGCGCGGGCAGCCAGTCTGTATCCGCCTGTTCGATCCTCCCTTGCACGAATTTCTTCCTAATGACCGGGCAGGATTGCGTGATCTGGCCGAAGCGCTGGATATGCCGGTCAGTGAGGTTACGCGCCGGGTAGATGCAATGGGAGAGTACAATCCAATGCTTGGCCTACGTGGCGTCCGGCTTGGCGTCACTGTCCCGGAAATATACGATATGCAGGCGCGGGCAATATTTGAAGCCGCGATAGCGGCACAGCGCGATGGAGCCGAGGTCACACCCGAGGTTATGATCCCGCTTGTCTCTGCGATGCGCGAAGTTGAATTGGTGCGCGCGCGTATTGATATGGTGGCGGCCGCTGTGCGTGCCGAACAGGGACAGGATTTTGATTTTCGTCTTGGCGTTATGGTCGAGACACCGCGCGCCTGCTTAAAGGCGGCAGATATCGCCCAGCACTGCCATTTCTTAAGCTTCGGAACCAATGACCTGACGCAGATGACCTATGGTTTGTCGCGCGATGATGCAGGGCGCTTCATGTCTGATTATGTGAAAAAAGGTGTATTCCCAGAAGACCCTTTCCACGTTCTTGATATAGACGGCGTTGGTGAATTGGTCAGTCTTGGTGCCGAGCGGGCGCGTCGCACCCACCCCAATCTGATCTTGTCTATCTGTGGCGAACATGGCGGACATCCTGATAGTATTGCTTTTTGTCGTGCAAGCGGTTTTGACTATGTTAGCTGCTCACCGTTTCGTGTGCCGGGAGCGCGTTTAGCGGCGGCACAGCTGGTTATTCGTGAAACTTTGGTTCCACGCCGGCACTGAAAGCGGCCGCTGTCTGCGACAGGATATCACTGAATGGCTATCTTCTGACTGCATTTACTGGACGTAAGCGCTTTTGCGATATAGGGACGCGCGAAAGTATAGTTTCAGTTATTGTGTGAGGTTCCATGCGGCTGTGCATGTTTCTTATAATCTTGGCGTGCGTTTGTGTGCGCCCGGCTTTTGCGGACCGACCCAAGGATGCAGCCGCCGCGCTGCTTCAATTGGATGAACGGGCGTTGCGTGGCCTCGGTCAGGCGCGGGCAAGACGCCTTTTGACTGCAGTTGCACCGCAGCAGGGCGGACTTCGGTTTACGTATGATTGGTTGAACGCTCAGCCTGTACCCACGGGTGGGCCGCAATGGCGTTGTCTTGCCGAAGCTCTATACTTTGAAGCGCGCGGTGAAACGCCAGAAGGCATTGCAGCTGTGTCTGAGGTTATCTTGAACCGGGCAGACAGTCCGCGATTTCCAAATTCGGTTTGCGGTGTTATAAATGATGGCACCAGCCGTGGCCGACATTCGTGCCAATTCAGTTATAATTGCGACGGCAAAGCGGAATACATAACAGATCAGAACGCCTACATACGGGTTGGCAAAATTGCTCGTGCGATGATGGATGGGGCGCCAAGAATACTGACTGATGGTGCGACATTCTACCATACATCATCGGTAAACCCGTCCTGGAGCGAAGTGTTTCACCGTACGGCAACGATTGGCTACCACCATTTTTATCGCCGCAGTGCCCGAGTGGCATCAAGTCAGTGACGTAAATCTGATCTGGCGCGTCGCGTTGGGTTGGAATTTGGAATGGCCGGTCTGATAGTGTCCAACAAAATTGTGCCAAAGGATTGTTGCCCATGTGTTCCGAGATATCGCAGGCGTTCGCTCATCCGATAGAGCGTGCCATCGCGACAGCCGCGACGTCAGCGGACCGCATTTCTGTTCGGGGACACATTGTTGATGTAGAAATTGGTGCGTTCCAACAAGAGCGCGGCATAACGCAGCGCGTGCGGTTTGATATCGTCGTTGAGGTGACTGCCGAACAGGTCCCTGTAGAAGATGATGTCGATCGAATTTTGTCGTATGACAAGGTTACAGAGGCCATCTATCACGAACTTGCCGCCGAACGACTCAACCTGCTTGAAACATTGGCAGATAGAATTGCGTTACGCATCCTGTTGGAGCCGATGGCCCAACGCACTTTTGTGCGTATTGAAAAACTGGATCGAGGCCCAGGGGCGCTAGGGGTCGAGATCGTCCGGTCGCGCCGGCAGATGCGTGACCGACTGGATGCCGAGCAAGACGATGTGCCACGCCCACGCGTCTTGTTTGCCGATAATACGGTTTTGAAGTCTGATAGATTACCGGCCCTCATTGATGCATGCCTGAAAACGTCGACAGCACCACTGGTGATTTGTGTTGGATTGCCGGACGCCCCTTGTTCGAAAGCTGAACACCCGCTGGCACAGCGGCGTATTGATCTGCTCGCGATAGAGCAAAACGCTTGGGTGCTTGCCGCGCGTGATCCACGGCTTTTGGTGGTTGCGACTCGGACAGAGCTGGATTGGTCCATGCGAAATGACCGTATCAGCGTTTGGGCTCCATCTAAAATTGTCTTGGATTCGGCGGAAACACAAAGGGCCGTACCAGAGGATGCCGTTATGCTTGCGCATTGGTTTGCTCAGGAAATCTCTGCCCTAACAAGCGTTGAAAAACTTGTTTGAAAACAATTTTGTTGACTAAATTTGACAAGCTCGCTCTATTCATTTCGCGTGTGAAGAAAATTGTTCGGTATAAAATTTTAGAAGGTGGAATTTATGCGGCTCTACCATCGTCCGATAGTCAGATTCGATGTGTGTCGTTCTGATCAAGCCTTTCCTCTTGCTGGTGGCACAGCTTGGTTTGCAGAGGTAGAGGTTTTGTCACGCGACGCCCCTCCGTCTTATATCCAGGCGACGGAGCTTGATCCCGAAATTCTAGACCGCTTGACGTCTCCAAGACGGGTTTTTTCCGAATCCTACTCAGATGGCCCTGCTATTTTAGGTATTTTGAATGTGACGCCTGACAGTTTTTCTGACGGAGGTCGTCACGAGGTTCCCGCGATCGCAGTCGCGCGTGGCCGACAAATGGTGGCGGATGGTGCCGACATGGTCGACGTCGGCGGAGAGAGCACACGCCCGGGCGCCCGATCTGTTCCTGTCGACGCGGAAATAGCAAGGGTCGAGCCCGTTATTGCTGCGTTACGTCATCTGGTGAGTGTTCCGATATCCATAGACACGCGAAAAATGAGAGTGGCGGCAGCGGCGCATCGTGCGGGCTCCAATATGGTCAATGATGTGTCTGGGTTTACTTACGACAGTGCGCTGGCGCCCTATTGTGCTCGCACGTCGCTGCCTGTTTGTGTCATGCACGCTCAGGGTGATCCCGAAACAATGCATATTGATCCACGCTACGACAACGTTTTGCTCGATGTGTATGATTTTCTGGACGCGCAGATCCGCATGCTGTTGGAAACCGGTATCACCCGTGATCGCATCGTAGTGGATCCAGGGATCGGTTTTGGAAAAACTACAGCACATAATTTGGCACTTTTGCACCGGTTGAGCCTTTTCCATACGCTCGGGTGTCCAATCCTTTTGGGTGCCTCGCGCAAGAAGTTTATTGGCACATTGTCGGGCGTTACGGAAGCTGGTGATCGGTTATTTGGATCCGTGGGCGTTGCGTTGGCTGCTGCGGCGCATGGTGTGCAAATTCTTCGGGTTCACGACGTGTCTGCCACACGGCAGGCGTTAGACGTGTGGAAAGCGGTTCAGCGCAGTGCAGCCTAGTCGCTGTGCGTGGAGTTACTAAACAACCGTCGAAACGCGCCGTATTGGCTCAAGCCCACGCCGGCAAGGATCAGGCCGAGCGCTATAAATAACGTCGCAAATACAGGTTCTCCCAAAAAGAGAATGCCGGTTATGACCGACACCACTGGAACGATGTAATTTACGATGGATAAAAAGACCGGCCCTGCAGTACGAGCCACAACAGTGCGGATGAAATTTGCGCCCGCTGTGGGGACCAGACCTAATAGAGCAAGTACCGTGAGAGTGTCAGTGTCTGGTTGTGGTGGGGCGCCCTCCACGATTAGAGCCATTGAAATCACTACAATTGTGCCAAACACCAGCGTCATGGCAGACAGTCCCAAAGGGTCTATGTCGGGCAACTGGCGGATGTTGATGGAACTGACCGCATAGCACCCGGCGGCGCTGATACAGGCAAGCCGCCCAAGGGTTTCGCCTTCGATTCCGCTTGATGTCAACGCACTGGGCCCGACCAAAACGACCACGCCGAAAAAGCCCACAACAAAACCTGCCACGCGTCTCGGGGTCATGCGCTCGCCAGGGACGGTAAAATGTGCCAAAGGAAGTATAAGCAGCGCGGCACTTGCCATGCTGACGCCGGTAAATCCCGCAGTCGTGAATTGCTGCCCCCAACTGATCAACATAAACGGTACTGCGCTGCTTAGCGCTCCGACAACCATCAATCGAACCCAGTCCCGTTTGGTTGGGTTTGCGTGAAACAAGCGAGCGCCACGCAAACCCCAGATCATACAGGTCAGTGCCGCCGCAAAGCTGATCCTGCCTGCCGCCAGCCAGAATGGGGTGATGCCACGCAGGGCGATTTCGATAAACATGAATGTGCTGCCCCAGACCAGGCCAAGGATGGCGATCATTAGCCAGCTGCGCGGCGTTATCAGTGGGGATTGGATCATAAGATCATGTCACTTTGGCAAACAAAGTTCCATGTAGGGTTCTGCTTGCAGCTAAGACAAGATCAAACCGTGCCCGTAATTTATTTTCCCAATTATTTAAAAAAAATTTGGCGCGAGGTAACCTGTGCATTGACGGGATATCGTTTCAAATAGGGCCACAGTCGGATACCAGTCGAGTATGAAACGAAAAAGTAATTATCTAACCCGATCACGCTTACTCTGAGCGTCGTGGCTGGTCTGCGTGCCAGCACCACGGAAGCGAGATCGGAACCAGCAGAGTTCCCGGGCGGTTTGGATGAGTTCGCCAGAATTGTCACTGCATTTCAGAGGGGACGGCGCCAGATGGAACCGGATATACAAGTTGTGACATTTGCTGCAGGTGCGAGCTAGATTTCGAGTGTCGATGTGAAGTTTGCGGAATGAGGCGGACACAAAGTGAATGTGCAGCTGAGCAGCACCGCGGGTCGCCTCGAGATTTCCACAAACTACTTCATGGGAAGCGGATGCCCAAAGCAATAATGCCGACTTCACATTTGGCAATTCAGTCGGAGATTACACATCTCTGGCGTTACACGAGGTTAAGGCCGGCACAGCCCCCATTGGGGTGTCCTGCGAAGCTGCCGCCCGACTGCAATGCAGAGCAATCCCCGCATCTGTTCGACAACTGAGATCGGCTTCCAGATCCTCGTGGTGATCGTCTTTGTTCCAGATGATGTTTTCTGGTTCCTGATCTTCACTGCCTGCTGGCGATGGTTCCAGCGCCACAGAATTTCGTCCAGATATCTTTGAAAACGGTGTTGTCCCAAGCGATGGCAAACACCCATCAATGCGCGCTGCATTGGGGCGTTTACAGCCTCCACGGTGTTAATATGCGCCCCTTTGGAAGGTCGCGAATACTGTCTTTTGCCATGATTGACAGTGTGGTGTGATGCAAACCTCTGACCAATCTTCCGATAAGCGGTGTTGCAGTCAGTCACGACAGCCGATGAAGCATCAATCCACTGGTTCATAATCGGCCCAGGTGTCGCGTCTTGCGCATTTGGGATCATAGTCGGCTTTGCCTGCCCTGTGCGATCCCCTGCGATCAACGCCTTTGGCTTACCTGTGCCCCGGCCACGCTTGTTCTTCACACCCTTCTTGAACTTAGGGGCACCACCGACATATGCCTCACCCACCGCTACAACGTCGGCCAGCCCGGCGGACGCAGCCTCGCGGTCATCCATCAATTCCCAGATCGCATGGCCCATTTTCAAAGCTGTCTTTTGGTTTCCCCCCAAGATCCGGGCCATGCCGATAGAGGCCTAGGCGAGCATTGCGTCCACGGATTGGGGGTGAGCTATGGCCGCCGCAATACGGGCAATAGCGACCAAACGGCCAGATCCTCTAGTTGAGGAAGATACAAGCGTTGCATTCGCTGGGCATCTTCTTCCAGATGGCCCGCATTGATTTCAATTCCGTGATCATGCTTGTGTCTATCTTTGGGGATCTTGCCTATTGATCGATTTCGCGAATTCCAAAGAGACACGCCTCAAATCGCGCGAATTGTGGGAGCAGGTGTGTTTTCTATATAGTTTTCAGATTCATGCCTCTATGCACACTTTGTTTCTTGGATAATTGGGCTTATGTCTGTCCCAATGATGTAAAAAAACAGGGACCGTAAGGTCCCCGTTGATCGCAATGCAGCTGTTTTTGGGATTTAGTTCTTGGCCTTATCGACCATTTTTCCCGCGCTGATCCAAGGCATCATGCCACGCAGTTTTTCACCAACGGCTTCAATCTGGTGTGCATCATTATTGCGACGGATTGCTTTGAAGCTAGGCTGTCCAACGGCGTTTTCCTGCATGAAGTCCCGCACGAAGCGACCGGTCTGGATGTCGGTCAGAACCTCTTTCATCCGGGCTTTGGTCTCGTCATAGGGCAGGATCCGCGGGCCTGAGACATATTCGCCATACTCGGCCGTGTTCGAGATCGAGTAATTCATGTTGGCGATACCGCCTTCGTAGATCAGATCCACAATCAGCTTTACTTCGTGCAGGCACTCGAAATAGGCCATTTCGGGCTCGTAGCCGGCTTCGACCAGTGTTTCAAAGCCCATGCGGATCAGTTCAACCAGACCACCGCACAGAACAGCCTGTTCGCCGAACAGGTCGGTTTCGCATTCTTCTTTGAAGTCTGTTTCGATGATGCCGGAGCGACCACCACCGATTGCCGAGCAATAAGACAGACCGATTTCCAAGGCACGACCAGTGGCATCGTTGTCAACAGCGACAAGACACGGCACGCCGCCGCCTTTGGTATATTCGCCGCGTACGGTGTGACCGGGCCCTTTGGGCGCCATCATGATCACGTCAACGCCGGCCTTTGGCTCGATCAGGCCGAAATGCACGTTCAGACCATGGGCGAACGCGATAGCTGATCCTTCGCGCAGGTTGTCGTGAACGTATTTTTTATAGGTTTCGGCCTGCAATTCGTCTGGCATCGTGAACATGATAACATCGCACCATGCCGCGGCCTCGGCGATGCCCATAACGGCCAGGCCTTCGCCTTCGGCTTTGGCTGCGCTTGCGGAGCCTTCGCGCAGCGCGACGACCACGTTCTTGGCACCACTGTCGCGCAGGTTCAGCGCGTGGGCGTGTCCTTGGCTGCCATAGCCGAGAATTGCCACTTTTTTGTCTTTGATAAGGTTAATATCGCAATCGCGATCGTAATAGACGCGCATCGGTGCAGCCCCTTGTTTGGTTAAGATTGAGCGGCATGATAGGGTTAAGTTTTCTAAAGGTGTTTGCGAAATTTCATATTTTCTGCGATATAATGCATGGTTCATGTTCAAAAACATTGATAATTGGAAATTTCATGCTCAATGATACGGATCGCAGAATTCTGAGATATTATCAAAGTGATCCCAAAACGACG
>JAQXDR010000033.1 GCA_029251265.1 Pseudoprimorskyibacter sp.
CAGTACCAGTACCAGTACCATGCAGGAGGTTGAACGTTCACAAAAAAGGGTGAGGTTGGTTTGGCTTTTCCACAAAAGGACTTTTTTTGCTTGTTTGACTGATCGGAAGACCGCAGCAATATTATACCATCTGTTGCGCAAATGGGTATGAAACTAAAATGTATCCAAAATACAAGATCGTTAGATGGCGATTGCGAAAGGGGTGTCTGCGCATCGTGCCGCACGTCTAAACGCACGACAAAATACACATTCCGCAATCGCCATCATGGATGATGGCAGATATGTAATCTGCCAATAGCGGCGATCTCGTGATTGTCCCTGACAGTTCGGAACAAAGGTTAAAAAATCATTACGAACTGCTATGATCGGACCGATTTTAATTGTTTTTGAAACAGATCTATCCATTCGACCTATAGATGAGCGTTACAATACTGATAAGCGATTGCAGGCGGCCCGTAATCTATGAATTTGTTGCGAAACCCGTAAAATTATGATGAATGGCCTCTAATTGTTGTAATTCATTGCGTTTTGAAATTTAGGCAATAGCCATCGTTATCGCTGATAGGATTTATACAATTCAGCTCCGGCGGCGCAGTCCAGACTTGTAATTGAAACGAGGCTCTCACCTTTTTGGTTGTGAATAAATTAAATTAAAAAAATGTCAGTGCGGGCTTTTGACATAACGCATATATCGGTTTGCGGACATGACTCTGTCCAGTTTCTAAGGCCAGCGATCCCTTACCCAAAGAAGTCTGAAGCTATGGCATTTGCCAAAACTTGATCGCTCAGAATGGCAACGGGTGCGCGCGATGGGCTGTGTCTAATGCCGTCAGTACTTCGGTTGACAAGACAATCTCAGACGCTGTGACCAGATGTTTTAACTGCGACAGATGCGTGGCGCCAAAGATCGACGAAGCGACGAAGGAGCGCCGCGCTGACCACGCGAGTGACATCAAGGTCAGGTCTAAACCGTGATCATGCGCCACTTTGGCATATGCGTCCACGGCCGGCAAAACACGGTCATTCATGCGGCCGCCCATGGCTGGTGCAATCGACATCCGCGACCCCGCAGGCACATCACCGCCTAGATATTTTCCAGTCAAAAATCCAGCGCCCAGCGGCGAGAAGGGAAGCATCCCAACATCCTCATTAATCATCATTTCGGCCAGATCGGTGTCTGCTAGGCGGCACAGAAGTGAATATTCGTTCTGGATTGACGCGACACGTGGTCCGCCCACACGGTCTGCGGCCAAAAGCCATTGCATCGTGCCCCAGGCAGTTTCGTTAGACAGCCCGAAAGACCGGATTGTGCCGCGTTCAACCTCTGCGGCCAAGGCGCCCAGACAATCTTCCATCTCTTCGATTGTCTGCATCCGGTTCTGCGTGGAAGGATCAAATGTCCAGTTTTTACGAAACATATAAGATCCACGATTTGGCCAGTGAAACTGATATAGATCGATGTAGTCTGTTTGAAGGCGCTTCAACGAGCCCTCTATGGTTGATCGAATTGTTTTGGCCGAAATCGGCGCGCCATTCCGCGCATGCATCATACCCTCGCCAGAATGTTTTGTAGCCAAAATCCAATCTGATCGCCGCCCTGTACGGACAAACCAATTGCCCAAAATGCGTTCGCTGTCTCCGATGGTTTCAGCGGCAATCGGGTTTACGGGATACATTTCGGCCGTATCGATGAAGTTGATGCCGTGATCAAGCGCCAGATCCATTTGGGCATGTGCCTCTGTTTCTGGTGTTTGAGTTCCAAAAGTCATCGTACCAAGACAAAGCTCACTAACATTCAGACCAGAACGGCCTAACGGATTCATTTTCATACGTTCTCTCCTTGGCTTCGTAGCTGAAGGTAGCTTTTCCACAGCCAAGCGCAAGCGACGCTCGCTGTCATTTTTGTGTTGGCTTAAAAATGAATGCAGATCGCGTCCCACATCCAGTCTCCATACCAAAGCTCAAGGGTGTTGGTTTTTTCGCCTTGGTCAAAGTTATGATTGGCCAGGGTTACAATCCGTCTCAGCACCTTTGGGTGCAGTGCATCGACGTGGACCGTTTGGCTGCGCTGATGTGCTATATCCAGCTCAGCCTTTGGAATGTCCCCGCCGAGGTTATCTTCGGGAACACCCTCAGCTGGGATATCCAAGAGGTCTGGTACACGCTCGCCCATCATCTTGAGTTCTGGAAGTATCGGCTGCATCGGAACGAGGAAAGCCTCGAGGTCGCAAGATCGACACTGGAGCAATTCTCTCACCAAATGCCGGAACCCGTCGCGGAAGCTCCCACGTCACAGCAAACCGATGCCCCAGCCGTCAAGCCGACACAGCTTGGCTTTGATTTCTGAGGTATTGCATGAGCAACGACTATGAGGAGCACAAGCTCGACTGGAAAGGGCAGGAGATCATCGTCCGGTGGTGCCCCGAGTGGTTGGGCGGCGATATCGCCCACCTAGAGATCGTGACGGCCGACCGTTCACCGCACCCGATATCCGAAACCGGATATCGGTCCCATTTCTGCCCACGAGAGTTGGTGGAAGGTGCTGGTGGCCCGGTGACGTTTACACTTGCATGGCTGGAGAAGAAGTTTGACGGCAAACCCGTTCAGCTTTCACTCCTATGAAAATAAAAGAGCCCCCGCGTGGGGCTCTTTTCATGTACGAACCTTTTATTCCGGAACCCCTCATGACAATCTTGAGGCGAATGAGTGACGATGTGGTCTTGTCCCATTTTAGTTCCTGGACCTGTCGCGGTTTGATGCCGCCCCTTTGATAGCATTTACTGCAGCAAAGGAGACTGACTATGGGACTGAAACGGACGGACGAATTCCGCCAGGATGCGGTGCGGATTGCGCTAA
>JAQXDR010000020.1 GCA_029251265.1 Pseudoprimorskyibacter sp.
ATGAACAGCGTGCGCACAGTTGGGGACTACGGCCAGATTTGCGTTGGGGATGGTCGTCCACAGTTGTTCTATCTGAGACCAAGGATAGGTTTTGTCGTGATCTCCCCATAATACTAATGTATCTGTTTTTATGTTTTTTAGATTATCGATGCCGGACCAGTTTTGCATGGCATCCAATCCAAACAAGATAGCATCTTGTGATGGTGATGCAGCAATGTCGGCTGTTATTCCGTACCCGGGAGCGTTTTCGCCGTGTAAGAACCATGTTGATGCAATGCGACGTGCAGTGACAGATGTACCCTCTTGTATAACACGCATTTTGCTTGTTTCTATGGACTCAAATCGACCAGGCAACACACCCAAAGAGCCGGTGGAATACAAAACCAGTTTATCAATATGGCTTGCATCTCTTATCGCAATTTCTTGGGCTATCATTCCGCCCATGGAGTGTCCGACTAAGGCGTAATGCGTAATTCCCCTATCCTGTAGATCTGCAATAACCCATTCTGCAAAATGCTCTATTTTTTTAATTGGCGCCATATGTGAATTCGCGCCAAAGCCAGGTAAATCGATAAATACAAGCGGACCTGTAGATTTCAACCCAGTGATTTGAGCGGTCCACTGCGCGCTACCCCCCATGAATCCATGGAGCAGTACCAGCGGCGTCATTTACGTTGACCCTGTACGATGCGATCCAAGATCATAGCGCAGAACAATATCGAAAAGCCCGCCAGAATACCCTGCCCGACGTTTGCATACTGGAGTGCTTCAAGGACATCTTCGCCCAAGCCCTTGGCCCCAATAAGAGAGGCGACCACAACCATTGCCAGCGACAACATGATAGTTTGATTAATACCGGCGCGGATTGAGGGTGCCGCGAGTGGCAGGTCTACTTTGGTCAGTAGATACCATTTATTTGCGCCAAAACTGATTGCAGCTTCTCGCACACTATCGGGAACGCCACGGAGCCCCAGAACGGTCAATCGCACCACAGGTGTGCCACCAAAGATCATCGTGGTAACAACAGCGGCAGGCTTCCCCGTGCCAAAAAAGGCGATGACTGGAATCATAAAGACAAAGGCTGGCATCGTTTGCATAAAATCCATGATCGGCTGTATGAATGCATAAAATCGGGGTCTGCGAGCCGCAAACATTCCGAGGGGAATTCCAATTAGAATGGAAAGACAGGCAGCTGTTCCCAACAACGCCAAGGTTGTCATCGCTTTTTCCCAAAAACCAAGAAGACCCATATAGGACAAGAACGCCCCAGAATAGATGGCCATACGCACACCAGCGGTCAGCCATGTCAAAAGAATAATCAAGCTGGTAATCACGATCCATGGCGTGCTGACAAAAACAATCTCAAGCGCATCTAGGACAAGCCTAATAACGTAGGTGATGGCGTCAAACACAACCTCCCCGTTTAAGACCGCCCAATTGAAAAAAGCTTCGACCCGGTCGATACTGGATAGCCTGATGTTCGGATCAGTCGGAAATTCGGTCAGAATCATAAATCGCCCAGGGAATGAATAATGGACCATTGCCGCTAAAACGATCAAACTCATAAAAACGGCACTGAATACGATATGAGTCACCGGCATGCCCGCACGAAGTGTCCGGTCGCTAAGCCAGTCAGAAAACCGGGCCTCAAGCGCGCTATTTGCGATAATCCCCTGCAATAACTTAGCTACCAGTAAAATTACGATTCCTGTCAGGGCAATGGTTGGACCTTCTGCCGCCTGCGCTTCTGCCTCAGCACGGATGCCACCAATATTAGCTTCCAGACTGTCTACCGCCCGCTGAAATGCGTCCACCCGATCTGATCCGTTCTCAATCGCTGCTGCTAGCTGCCGACGGCGCAGTTCAAGCGTACCTTCTATGGATGCAATTCGGGCCATGGCATCAGCCGCCAAATCTCCAAACAGCCCTCGGGCGATCTGCACAAGCGCCAGCGCTTCCAAAATTAGAAATCCCAAAGCCCATGACCACAATCCGCGTGCCCCAAACCAAACTGGGCCAAAAAGACATGCAAATAGATTGAACGTAGGTGTGAACCGCGCCGATGCCCCGATGCGATCAAAGTTGCGAACATAATAATCTGGATTGGTGCGCACATACGTATGGATGTTTTGCCGCCGCTCTTCGGCATAGGCTAAAGCCGCATCGCTTTCGGTATCTTCTAACGGGTTCGTTGTGTCTTGTATTCCAGCGCTCATGATACCTCAGTTCCTTCGATCACGGTGCGCAAAAGGTCGGCACGTGTAATGACCCCGATATCTTGACCCATATCTTCAACGATAATGGCCTGATCGCTGTCAATTGCGAGGTTTATCAAATTGCTCAGCGTCTCCGTGCTATTGACGCGCGGGCTATGCGCGGACATGGGACCGTGCAAAGCAATATGGCTGTCGATGGGCTGCATCACCGCATGTGCGTGAACAACTTTAAGTCTGGATATTCCAGCGACAAAATCAGCCACATACTCATCGGCTGGATTCATCACAATATCTTCAGCCGTGCCTGTCTGCACAATTCCCCCGTCTCGCATGATGGCAATACGATCACCAATTCGGACCGCCTCGTCCAAATCATGCGTTATAAAAATAGTCGTTTTCTTGAGTATTTTAGAAAGCCGAATGAACTCGTCCTGAAGTTGCCGCCGGATTAAGGGATCAAGCGCGGAAAAAGGTTCGTCCATCAACAGCACGTCGGGATTGGCGGCCAACGCCCGCGCTAGTCCGACACGCTGCTGCATACCCCCCGAAAGCTCATGAGCGAATTTTGATCCCCATGCACCCAGTTCTACAATATCCAAAATAGCAGCCGCTTGGCGCAGGCGCTCATTTTTGGCGATTTTGCGGATCTCAAGCGGCATAGCGACATTGTCGAGAACAGATCGATGCGGCATCAATGCAAAGTTCTGAAAAACCATACCGATTTTAGAATTTCGAAAATTTTGTAACGCGCGGGATCCAAGCGCCATTACATCTGTACCTTCGATTTCAATCTTACCCGCTGTTGGCTCAAGCAGGCGGTTGAAATGGCGCACCAAAGTGGATTTTCCGGATCCTGAAAGCCCCATAATACAAAAGATTTCGCCACGGTTCACCGAAAGACTTACGTCCGCGACCCCAACGACTGCGTTAAATTCTTCTAATACGTCAGCCTTTGATAACCCTCGATCCCGGATTGCGGTCAATGCGGCCAGGGGTTGATCTCCAAAGATCTTCCAGACGTTGGATATCTCGATAACGGTGTCCACGCGCTTCACCCAGATCTTGGTCAAAGAGGGACGGTGCACAACGTCGCGCACCGTCCAGATTTCAGTTTTTATTATCTGGGCTTAGAGACCCAACATCGCATCCACACGATCAGAATTTGCAGCGACCCATTCAGCTGCTACATCCGCAGGATCACGGCCGTTGGCACTGATTTCATAAGCGAGCCCGCTGACATCATCTGCTGTCAGCGCAAAACTGGCAAAGAACTCTGCAATTGCAGGTGAACGGTCCACCAATGAATCCGACCACGCGATCTGAACCTGTTTCAAGGCATCTTTGGTTGCAACCATTGACTGCTCATACCAATCAGGATCATCCGAAGGCTGCACCATCTTGTAATTTGCCGGATCATATGTTGGCTCGGTTACCATCTCAACGTCGAACATGAACCAGACGGCGTGCGGCTTGTAGCAATAAAAAGCGTAGCCTTCGCCTTTCGCGATGGAATCCTTGATGCGTGCAGTTTTGACAGCTTCTTCTGCGCGAATGGGTTCGATGAAATCCATCAGACCGTAATCACGGACTTTGACTTGGTTTACATTGGCTGAGGCCCAACCCGGTGCGCCGATCCACATTTCGCCCAAGCCATTGCCGTCACTGTCCATCGCAGCGGCCACATCCGGACGACCTAGATCGGCAATATCAGATATGTTCATCTCGGCGGCAAAGTTTTGTGAAACGCAGAAGCCTTGGTTGCCTTCGTAAGGGTTGGACGACAGTGTGACAGTACCAGCACCTTCAACATATTTGTTGGTAAAGCTTTCCTGATTTGGCAGCCAGACGTCTGGGTGGACATCAATATCGCCTTTTCCCTGATCCATCGCTTGGAAAATTGTTGCATTATTGCCGGGAACATATTCGACCGAGCCACCAATCCGCGATGTGACGACCTCGCCCAAAACATGGGCAATGGCTTGTGCACCCGTCCATGACGGAACACCGATCTTTACCTCTTCGGCAAAGGCCGGGACACAAACCGCACTTAGGATGGCGGCGCTGATGATCGTTTTTCTAAGGGACATGTCGTTTCTCCTTGTTGGATTTATTTTGATTGGGGTGGATATCATGCAGTGTAGCCGGGGAGGTCGAAGGCGTCTGAATACCCAAACAGTGCCGCGCTACCACCTGTGTGTAAGAACACTATATTTTCCATATGGTTAAACGCGCCCTGCCGGATTTGGTCAATAAGCCCATCCAATCCCTTGCCCGAGTATACAGGATCGAACAGCAAGCCTTCGGTTCGTGCTAGGAGTTTCAACGCTGCGACCATGCCATCTGTAGGGATGCCATAGCCGTCGCCCACATAGTTACAGTTGGCGCGTACGCTGTCGCGGGCAATCTCTATACTGGTGCCCATGTGTTCGGCTGTGCGAACTGCCAGGTCATACACCATGCCTTCTTGTTTTTCTTGTGGTGCACGCACGCCGATGCCAAGCAAATGAATATCGCTTTGCAGCGCGGCCAGTCCGACGACCAACCCTGCCTGGGTACCGGAGCTCCCGGTTGCATGGACGAGTGCATCGATTTTCAATCCAGTCGCCGCCGCCTGTTCAACCAATTCTCTTGCACAATTGACGTAACCCAAAGCACCAATCGGGTTCGATCCACCACCGGGTATGATGTAGGGTCTCTTCCCCTGTGCCAGTAAATCCTCTGCCAAAGAGGCCATCTCTGTATTCATGTCCGCGCCACCGGGTCGCTTGGACACCGTGGCGCCGTGCATCAGGTCGAGCAAAACATTTCCATTATTAATGTAATTTGTGTCATTCGAACCGGTTCGGTCCTCTAAGAGGATATGGCAGGCCATTCCAAATTTGGCTGCCGCGGCAGCAGTCTGGCGGGCATGGTTTGACTGAGTGGCGCCTTGCGTGATGATCGTATCTGCCCCTTCCCGGAGCGCATCGGCCATCAGATATTCCAATTTACGGGTTTTATTGCCACCCGAAGACAGCCCAGTACAATCATCGCGTTTGACCCACAGACGCGGCCCGCCCAGCTCCTCGCTCAGACGGTCCATCGGCTCTAGGGGGGTTGGAAAATGTCCAAGTGCGACACGCGGGAATTTTGCAAGTGCAATAGACAGGTCTTTGCAAAGGCTGAGCGTCAACTCTGGTGAAGCCGCGCTATCAGCCTCAGCGATTTGATTTGATTCTGCCACAGTTGTGCACCTCCAGTGTATCCGCCCATATAGTTTCCGATGGCAATCAAGAAAAACAGTGCTTTTTACTTGGGCTGCTCATACAATTAATATGGGTAGGGGGGTGTGCTACATGGATACACGCATTTTCGAAGATGTTTTGGTGCTTTTGGAAGAGCGTAATATGTCCCGAGCAGCAGCGCGTCGCAATATCACGCAACCTGCATTTTCCCGGCGTATTCGTAGTTTCGAAATTTGGCTGGGTGTTGATATTCTTGACCGTAAAACCAATCGAATTGACATAAGCTCTGCCCTGTTGGCCAATGAGGCAGAGATCCGTGCAATGATGGCCCGTCTGCGTGAGTTGCGGACAAAAATAGCCTATTACAAGCCATCGGGCGCTACGGTAGAAATCGCAGCACAGCATGCACCAGTTTCTTCAACGTTCTCGGACATGGTCTTGCGCGCGCAGGCTGTGTTTCCAGACTTGCGGTTCAGGTTGCGCGCGGGAAACCTGAAAGACTGTGTCACCCTATTTGTTCGTGGCGATACAAGTCTGTTATTATGCTATGAAGCCTTAAGCGGCGAACGTTTGAAATTTGATTCCAGTGTGCGGCGCGGATTGTGGGGAAAGGATTACCTGATACCGGTTGTCGGCGGTGTTTTACGGTATTCTGTAAAGGATAACCGGGACATTCCTCAAAGTACTCCAGCGATTGTTTATCCCGATAATAGCTATTTTGGAGAGGTGCTAAACGAAGCAGAGCGTCAATTCGGGACAGCCAGTTTTAGCGCAAATCAAATTTGCCAAACCGCTTTCTCAAGTGGAATGCGCGAGATGATCCTAAAGGGCCTTGGCGTGGGTTGGCTGCCGTTCAGCATGGTTCACAAAGAGATCGAAAGCGGCGCATTGATTTCCCTCGCGCAATCGCTCGGTCAAGAGGCATTGGATGTGGCAATTTATGCCAACACGGATATCGAAATTGCTGAAAGCCTAATCGAATTTTGGACCACCAAGACTCCGACAAAAAGTGATTTTGTTATTAAGTGACATACTACATCAGAAGTGACGTCGTATGAACGCTGTAAAAATTTAATCGACGCTATTTATAGCCTCGAGACGTTCAAGGTTAACAACCGCAGAAAGCATTAAACGATCATGGGTCCAGTTCGTTGCTGGATGCAAGGCGGTCACACCCAATGCGATCCCTATTACCATGACGGACGCAATGGCCGAACGTAAAAACCATGGCATCCGGTGACTACTGGTTTCTGAGTTGCAAATTGCTTGTACCCGTCGCATGAGATCGCGCTTTGCCAATGAGTTTTTGAAAAAACCCACTTGCACGAGGTGTAAATCCCTCGGGTTGGGAGGTTTCTCGCAAAGCGCAATCAGACAACGCGCATAATCATTTGCATTCAGATTCGGCCTATTCAAAATGCTCTGATCGCAGCTTAATTCGCGAAAACGCTCAAGCTGCCGTTTTAAAATCAAAAAAGCCGGATTCCAGAAAAACACGACTCGCAAGGCTTCGAATATGATTTCGAGCTCAACATCGCCATTCCGAATATGCTGGAATTCATGCGCAAGCACCAGACGCAGATTTTTGGGTTGCATGATTAAACGGGCTGGCAGAACAACAAATCGCCGCCGCAAGCCACGGGCCGCAAAGGGCATATTGATTTCATCCGATATAAGAATATCGACTTTGGAACTTGTGCGCCACGTGTAGCTGTTGTCGACGATTCTTTTAATCGCATATCCCGCTGCAAATAGGCGGAGCGTTAAGGCCAATATGATACTCAGACTGACGGCCCAAAAGACCATAGCAGTAGAATGGCCAGGTGTTACCAAAACATCCAACCAACGCTGCCTCACTGTTAATATTTCTGCAAAGTCAACAGCGGGCATCGCGATATGCCCGTTCAAAAAGGCAGACACCGCGAGATCGCTCAATGCCAGCGATTGTTTGGGCGAAACATACGCGGCAAGGCCGGTTGTTGCGGCAGTTAAAAAAGGGCTGGCCAGCACGGCCGCCAGTAAAGCGATAAGTAACCGTCTTTGAAACGAAAAAGCGCCGGCCCATTTAGAGCGCACCAGTAAGCCTAGCAATGCAAACCAAAGAACCAGCGCAAAAACCAGAGCTATATTCAGATCAAGGTATCCTTCGATCCACGGCCTAATTCCGTTCATCCCCCAGTCTCCCCTCCACGAGTGCCCGGATTTCCTGCAGGTCCTGTTCTGTTAAACCCTCATCATCAACAAGCCGTGCCACAAGCATGGCTGGCGTATCATCAAAAAGGATCCGCGACAGGTTTTGTAGCGACCGGGTCTGGTACGCGTCCTTCGCAAGAAGGGGCGTGTATTTAAGAGTTTTGCCCTCTTTTCGGCTTTTGACGAATCCTTTTTCGTCTAATATGCGCAAAATTGTTGCTGCGGACGTATACGCTAGGTCCCGATCCTGCCGCAGAGCTGCCAGAACGTCCTTAACCGAACCCTCAGTTAAGGACCAAAGAACGGTCATAAACTCGAGCTCTACATCGGTCAGCAGATTTATTGTCTTTTTCTTGCGCATTGTCTTCCCGCTTTAGCCCCGGAGTTGGTGTTCTGTCCCGCCTCTAATCACAGATTCGACGCGCCGCCAATTCACACTCTCCAAAAGACGATAATCCCCCAGCCAATAGAACAAAAAAGAGGCACCCATACAGGTTGTCCTATGAATCCCAGCCACGCAAGAAAAATATACACAGATCCCAAAAGGGTAATGAAAAGACGATCTCCAAAGGTTGTTGTCAGGCCGAGGATACCCTTGCGGGTGAGGCCGTCATGGAATTTCCATACTTCCAAGATCCCGATAAAGGCGATCGCAGCAAATATTCCAACGAAAATAACAAGTGTCGCCGGGGTCCACGCCATCCAGAAATCTGGCCAAAGTGGATCTGTCCACGAAAAGCCTTTAGGCTCGGGTGCTTTGCCAACATTTCCCCATCCCGATGCTTGCGCAATCGCAGATTGAGGAACTGCAAAGAATAGAAAAATCAGATAACGCATCTTGGTCTCATACCCGTCCAAGCGCGAAACCGCGCGCGATATAGTTGCGGACAAACCAAATAACGATGGCGCCCGGGATGATGGTCAAGGTCCCCGCAGCAGCAAGTAAACCCAACTCGTAGCCAGCAGACGAGGCTGTCCGTGTCATTACCGCTGCAATCGGTTTGGCTTCGACAGCCGTGAGGGTTTTCGCCAAAAGCATTTCGACCCATGAAAACATAAAACAGAAGAATGCGGCTACACCGACGCCCGCCTTAATATTTGGAAGGAAGATTTTTGTGAAAAAGCGCGGGAAGGAATATCCGTCCACATAAGCTGTTTCATCCAATTCCTTGGGGACACCCCGCATAAAACCTTCAAGGATCCAAACTGCTAAGGGGACGTTGAATAGTGTATGCGCTAAAGCAACGGCAATATGTGTATCAAAGATCCCGACTGAAGAATATAGCTGGAAGAAGGGCAAAGCAAACACGGCCGCTGGTGCCATCCGGTTTGTCAGTAACCAAAAAAACAGCTGTTTGTCGCCCAGAAACTTGTAACGCGAGAAAGCATAGGCCGCCGGCAATGCGACCGCGACCGAAAGCACCATGTTGATGCTGACATACAGGATTGAGTTGATGTACCCCCAGTACCATGTGGGATCGGTGAAGATCGCTATGTAACTGTCCAGAGTGAAAGTTTGTGGAAACAGTGAGAAGCCTGACAGGATCTCATTCGTTGTCTTGAAGCTCATTGTGACAAGCCAATAAATTGGCAGCATCAAAAAAAGGATGTAGAAAATCGGGACAAGTGAACGCGCTTTCATGACGGATCATCCTTGGTCATAACAGTGTAGAATATCCAGCTGACCAGAAGCGTGATCGCAAAGTAAATCAAGCTCATCGCTGCGGCTGGCCCCAGATCGAACTGGCCCAAAGCGATTTTTACAAGATCTATGGAAAGCAGCGTGGTCGAGTTTCCGGGGCCACCCCCGGTCAGTACAAAAGGTTCCGTATAGATGTTAAAGCTGTCCATAAAGCGCAGCAAAATGGCAATTGTCAGGACGGTTTTCATCTTTGGTAACTGGATATAGCGAAATACTGCCCAGTTAGACGCTCCGTCGATCTTTGCGGCCTGATAATATGCATCGGGTATCGACACCAAACCCGCATAGCACAGCAAGACAACCAAGGATGTCCAATGCCAGACGTCCATAACAACTATTGTGATCCAAGCAGCAAGCCTGTTTTGGGTCATGTCATAATTCACGCCCAAGACATCGTTCATGAAATACCCCAACATGCCAATTTTAGGCAGGGCAAAGATGTTCCACATGGACCCAACAACATTCCATGGTATCAGCATGGGCAACGCCATCAGAACAAGGCAAACCGGCACCCAAAATCCCTTGCGTGGCATACAAAGCGCGACGGCAATGCCCAACGGCACCTCGATCGCCAAGATAATGGCGGTGAACAAAAATTGCCTGCCGAGTGCTGCCTGAAAACGGTCCGAGCGTAGAATTTGTTCAAACCAATCAAGACCCTGCCAAAAGAAAACGTTATTCCCGAATGTTTCCTGAACCGAGTAGTTGACCACTGTCATCATGGGAATGAGAGCGTTAAACGCCACCAAAATCACGACCGGGATTACAAAGAACCAACCTCTGTTGTTGACGGTTTTCATGATATGACCCCATTCTTGGAAAGGCCGGGTCGGCGACTAATTTTTCCGATCAAAGGCACCACATTTTCATTGCTTGAATAGATCATTATTTTGGTACCTCGGTTGCAATCCAACCGTTCCTGTAGACACGCGTCTTCTCAGGTATGAATGACACGTTCACTGTCTCTCCCTGCGTTGGTGCTGTGCCTTCGACGATAACTTTCAGACGGCTTTCTCCAATCTGCACCTCAACAACAAAATGGCGCCCGACATCAGATATCTTGATGACCTGAGCCGGCAGACCAGTTTCACCGATGCGGACGTGTTCAGGCCGTATACCCAGCCTGACCTCACCCCCGTGACCGGTAACGGCCCCTTCAAGCGCAACCTTGTGACCTTCAAAAATAGCATGACTGCCCTGCGCGTCGCAGGGCAGAACATTCATTCCCGGTGAGCCAATGAAATGGCCAACAAACGTGTGTTGCGGGCGTTCGAACAGTTCCACTGGCGTGCCTATTTGCACGACCTCTCCGTCTTGCATAACCACCACTTCATCAGCAAATGTCAGCGCCTCGGTTTGGTCATGTGTGACATATATCATGGTCAGCTTAATCCGCTGATGCAGTTCTTTCAGCTTTGAACGGAGCTTCCATTTGAGATGTGGGTCAATGACCGTGAGGGGTTCATCGAACATGATGACGTTGACATCATCGCGAACAAGCCCGCGACCCATTGAGATTTTCTGCTTATTATCAGGGCTTAAGTTTGAGGCGCGGACATCCAGCATCTCTGTCACTTCAAGCATTTCGGCGATCTCATCCACACGTGCTTTGATCCTGTCCGGCGCAACACCCCTATTTTTCAGTGGAAATGCCAGATTGTTGCGCACGGTCATGGTGTCGTAAACGACTGGAAATTGAAAAACCTGAGAGATGTGGCGTTCATCCGGGGTCATCTGTGTCACGTCTTCATCGTCAAACAGGATCGCACCTTCGGACGGCGTTAACAAACCAGATATAATGTTCAAAAGCGTCGATTTCCCGCAGCCAGACGGACCAAGCAAAGCATAAGCTCCGCCGTCGCGCCATGTTACGTCCAGTCCCTTGAGCGCAAAATCATCGGGGCCTTGTGGATCAGGCATATAACTGTGACGCAGATTCTTGAGTGTAACACGCGCCATTTTCTAGGCTACCCTCTGTCCGTCATCACCAAAGTAAAGGCAGTGACTAGGGTTCATAAAAAACATGTGCTCTTGTCCAATTCTGTAAGTATGCACACCAGATGCAAGTGAAACCCAGCTATTATCACCCATCTGGAAATGTGCGCTTGAGTCCGAGCCCGAAAGCTCGGTGACGATTACACGTCCTGTGAGTTGTACGTCCAAGTCGCTTTTGCGTTTGGGGCTTAGGTCATAGGCGCGTACCGCAATGGTATAACGGCCGTCGGGTAACTCTGCTGTGGCGTTAGCCACCTGCCAACCCATTCCCGACTCCAGCGAAATCCGGGATCCTGTCTTGATGCCAGTAGCTGTATTGATTGGTGGGTCTGAGAAAACGCGCGCAGCGGCAAGGCTTTCGGGCGAATGATAAATTTCCGAGGTTGGCCCAAACTGTGTCACGTGACCATCCTCCATGAGAGCCGTCCATCCGCCAAGCAACAAGGCTTCTTCGGGTTCAGACGTTGCATAGACAACCACTGCACCACGACCCGCCAATAATTCTGGAAGTTGCTCGCGCAATTCTTCACGCAGTTTATAGTCAAGGTTAGCAAGCGGCTCATCAAGGAAAACAGCGCGACTGTCTTTGGCGAGCGCCCGCGCAAGAGCACAGCGTTGCTGCTGGCCACCAGACAGCTCTGAGGGTCGGCGCATCAACATTGGTCGCAGCTGCAGCAGATCCGCGGTCTCTTCGACACGCTTCTGGACGTCGTTTTCTGACATGCCAGCGACACGCAGTGGGGAAGCAATGTTATCAAACACGTTCATGTGGGGATAATTAACAAAGAACTGATGCACGAGGCTAATATTTCTGCCCTGCGTCCGGACTTGAGTGACGTCCTCACCATTCAGAATAACGCGACCCGAAGCGAGTGGGTCTAGTCCAGCCATCAGCTTGATCAGGGACGTTTTTCCTGACCCAGTTGCACCCAATAGAACGTTGAAGTGCCCGGTCTGCAACGTCATGGACGTCGGCTTGATATGTGTGATGGCTCCAACACGTTTGGTTACGTCACGAAGTTCTAACATGTCGTTTGGATCCCGAGCGGAGCAAAAAAGAGTAACGACGCCGCACTACAGCGGCGTCGTCAGTTTTACAGACTTACTGCTGCCAACGCGCAACGAGATCGTCGTAGGTCACAGTTTCGCCCTGTGGCTTTTCGTTATCGAGCTTAGCCTTGGGAGAACCCGGCTGGGACAGCCAGTAATCAGCATCACGCTCTTCGTTCAAGCGCGGACCACAGCCACCATAGACACCTGCAGCCTCATCGACTTGCTGCATGCGACCCATGGTTACATCCATCTCATGCGCCAGGCGATCCATCGCCTCTTGCGGAGTGAAGGCACCAGAGTTCACGTCCCCGATTTGCTGCCACCAAATTTGTGCCAGTTTCGGGTAGTCTGGTACGTTGATGCCAGTCGGTGACCAAGCAACACGGTCAGGCGAACGGTAGAACTCGACCAAACCACCCAATTTTGAGGACCGTTCGGTGAAGCTGTCGTGATTGACCGAGCTGTTGCGAATAAAGGTCAGACCCACATGGGACTTCTTTACGTCAACAGTTTTGGAGGTCACGAACTGTGCATACAGCCATGCGGCCTGGGCTCGTTCAGACGGTGTGGATTTCAAGAACGTCCATGAACCCACATCCTGATAGCCCACCTTTTGGCCGGTTTCCCAATACGGACCATGCGGCGATGGAGCCATGCGCCACAACGGAGTGCCCTCGGCATCCACGGTGTTGTTGCCTTCGGATTGTGGCTTTACCATATCCGCAGTAAAGGCCGTGTACCAGAAGATCTGCTGGGCAACGTTGCCCTGGCTAAGCGCTGGCAATGACTGATAGAAGTCATAGGATGCCGATCCGGGAGGTGCATAGCTGCGAAGCCATTCATCCCATTTGCGGATCGCATAGACCGCAGCCGGCCCGTTCGCTGCTCCGCCACGGGAAACAGACGCACCAACGGGATTACAGGTGCCCGCTTCCATGCGGATGCCCCATTCGTCTACTGGTACGCCGTTTGGCTCACCAACAGAACCCGCGCCTGCCATTGAAAGCCAAGCGTCTGTCATACGCCAACCAAGGTCGGGCGCACGCTTTCCGTAATCCATGTGGCCATAGATACGGGTGCCATCAATGTTCTGGACATCATTCGTGAAGAACTCGGCAATGTCTTCATAAGCAGACCAGTTGACTGGCACGCCTAAGTCATAGCCATATTTTGCTTTGAAAGCTGCCTGTAGGTCTTCACGATCGAACCAATCCTTGCGGAACCAATAAAGGTTCGCAAACTGTTGGTCAGGCAATTGGTAAAGCTTGCCATCTGGACCCGTGGTAAACTGGATGCCCATAAAGTCATCGAGATCCAGCGTAGGCGACGTGGTCGCCGCCCAATCACCTGACATCATGTCAGTCAACGGATAGGCCAATTGTAGCCTTGAGTGTGTTCCGATGAGATCCGAATCGTTCACGTAACCATCGTAAAGGTTACGACCTGTTTGCATCTGGGTTTGCACGGCCTGAACCACTTCACCTTCTCCAAGGATCTGGTGGTTAACCTTGATGCCCGTGATTTCTTCGAAAGCTTCGGTTAGAACCTGACTTTCGTAGGAATGCGTCGGGATACCTTCGGAAAGAACGTTAACTTCCATCCCAGAGAACGGTGCAGCGGCATCCATGAACCACTGCATTTCCGTCATTTGTTCTGCTTTGGTCAAGGTAGATGGCTGAAATTCTTCGTCGACCCAACGCTGCGCGGCGGCAGCATCGGCAAGTGCAGCTTGTGGCCCTAACATCAGGGCGCAAGCAGCCGTCGCTGTGAGCAAGGTGCTCCGCATTGTCTCCTCCCTATTTATATTTTGTTTGTCCGGTCTATCCGGAGAACTTCATCGTCGTCTGGTATGGAAGTGTTGTCAAACTAAATCTTTAGTAGCTTCAATAATCAAGTTTGCTTGACGTCGACGCAAAGTATTGTGGGCCGGGTCATGATGTATGACACAACCTCAAAGGTTGGCTTCTGCCATGTGCATTAAAAACTGATTGTCAGCTTTTTGTCATGCGAAGGCGTGCCATGTGGTTGCATCAACGGGTGAGCGGAACGTTGTATGCCTTGCCTGTCTATCGCAGCCTGTACACACAAAGCGACATAAGCCCGACCAATCGATGGATTAGGGAAATGTGAAACTGGAATCGCAACAGACAATCGGAAGATAAGTGAAGCACGATCAATGCCGACCCTGTCTGACGTGACACACCATGAGTGATGCAACATAAAGTCTAAATTTGACTAATTTTGTAACAAGTTGGTTCGTGCAAGATGTCTGCCAATCCAATAAGACTGAACGCCTTTTAGGGAGGATTTTATGCTTCAAACTCTTATCACGACCCCTTACCGAAAAACAGTTCTGCGAGACGCTGAAGCAGACTACCTTTTCATGCGGTTAGGTCCGGAACAGCGCCATAACGGCGTAGGGGTTCTAGTGGTGGATCAAAGCAAAAATATCCTCATGACCTACGCTGCTCGGATTCCCCTGTCGCAGCAATGCCTCGAGATCCCGCGAGGTGGGAAAGAGGTTGACGAAACAGCGGTAGCGGCGGCAGTAAGAGAGGTCCAAGAGGAAACAGGTTTAACTCTTTCGCTAGATTTGCTTGTATCGCTTGGTGATATGCATCCTGACAGCAGCACCCTGCGATCCAGAACCCAGTTGTTTATGGCTCAGTTGGATATCGATTTTGCCAGCTTGCAAGACTGTCTTGTGCCGCAAGAAGGAGAAGTCGATCAGCTTATGGTGATTCCGTGGAAAAGATTATTGGAAATGGCTGAAAGCGGTGAAATTACTGACAGCTTTACGTTAGTGGCGATACTGCGCGCGCGTCGACACCTTGAACGAGAAATAGCTAAAAGCTAGTGATGGAACATGATGAGTGGCGTATCGTGGCGGTTTTGAAGACGCTGTCAATTCTCAACGAGAAAGGGATGTGCCATATGACAAAGACTACTCTTACAGACTTTGCCTGATCCATATGGATTTTCAAAGGGTCCTTCGACTAAAATTCTGGGCCGGGGCGCGTGAGTTGATCCAGAAAGCTGTTTAAGCCGAGCTTTCAGTGTTAGTGGACGCATATTCCGGCGCCCGGACCGAGAATGGATGGGCGCGGCTGGTGCGCCATGACCACCGGCCAGAGCGCGATGTGATTACCGGGATCGACGCGGTTCGGGGCCTGTCAAAGCTCCGCACATCTGCGGGTTTCACAAAACTGGAAATTTCATGACGCTATGCCAAACTTCGTCCAGGCAAGGGCCAAGGGACACTTACATGACATAGAGGTGGTCCTGTTTTTTCGACCAGTTTGCAGCGTTGTTAAGATGGATCAGGGGTTTATTTAGGCTGCTAATCTCAGTTGCTCTGTTTTGCTTTCCTAGGCCTCGTCGGGGGGCAATATGCCGTGCGTCGAATGGGGGCGCTGAGAGTTGTAGTAGGT
>JAQXDR010000050.1 GCA_029251265.1 Pseudoprimorskyibacter sp.
GTTTAGATTAGAAAAAAAGCCAAGGTTAAACTGAAATGCTGCGAGATGGTTTTGCAATTTAGGTAAGTTGTACTCTAAAAGAAGTGGGTAGATGAGTAGCATTTCTATTAGAACATCCCATCCCTCACATAGTGGTAACGTACCTCTGTATAGGGTGTTATCAGTTTACAATTCGTAATTTTCATCAAAGTTTCAGATCATTTTAGAGACTTAGCGCTAAAAAATCGGTCGAAGATGTGCCCTTAGAGATAAACATCGAAACCAAAATGCGTCATATTTTTCCGGTTTTAGTATGATGTCAGCCCAAAAATTCCCCTTTGGATTGGGGCTGCTGCTGAGATCAAAAATTGCAGATAAGGGTTGGTCTTGTAGTTGAAAGCTTTGCACGGTTCGCCAAACATTCCTGCCAGCCTGTTGGTTCATTCTAAAATAGGCCTTTGATTGGTTTGTGCTAAATGCCTGTGTTTGTATGATTATATTGTGACTAACTGGCGGTGGCATCGATGGAGGAAGGTCAGTTGCCAAGGAAATAAAGCTCCCAGAAAAGCTGTGTGTTTTAATACACAGCGCCAAGGGATCGGTTGTGGCGGATCTCGGTCTCTGGACCAGAATTTCACCGGTAGCGCCATCGTGAAAAAGGGAGACGGATTCAGATAACAAATACGGGCTTTTAGGGCTAATTTCAGTTTCTAATGAGGGCGTCGATAGCTTCGGTTGCCAGCAATAGCCACAGCCAGAATAAGTTGACCTTTTCTTATTGAAAATTAAGCAATCAAAGCCCTTTATCATAAATTCCCCGCCGCTGATACAGCGGTAGAAATAAAGTAGAGTTCATTATTAAATGCTTAATTTTAGGGTGTGGCTCGCAACCCTGCTCTGGTTTCAACTAATAATGCGGTACCGCCGCGCTCGGCTAACGCCCCGTTTTCAGGAGCATAAAGCGTAAGCAACACAGGATAGTTACCAACGTGTCCATACGCGCGCCAGTGTTTTGAGTCCGTGGTATTCAATCGTACATCGCCACCGCTTCCCAAATGCGTATAGCTGGTACCGGCGTGACGTCGAGAAAATAGCAACTGTGCATCTGCAATCACAGCGATTTCTTTTGGTGATGGTACCGTAAACTCTGGATCCATGTTTCCAATCGTTACTGTCAAAATAGCAGGAGGGACTACATGACCGCTTTTCCCACCGCTGAGAATTTGACAAGACGCAATGACAACATGGCTTTCCCCGCGACGAGGAGTACCATCAAAGCAATAGCCTTTAGGGGGTGTTAATTGTAATGCCCCATTAACCATTTCCACCTGTGTGTTCATATCGGATTTCGACCCCGAACCAATGTTCAGAGACGATCCGTCAAAGCAGCCCGCCAGTGTTATAAACACCAGCGGGCAACATATAGATAAAAGCCTAGTTATCACAGGTCTGCATAGACGTGTTTTTCTGCACCACCACCCGGATGAGTGACGGCCCCCTTGTACGTCGCGCCAACGAGTTGTGAGTATTTCCAAAGGGCACCAGACGCATAGATTGTTTCGCGCGGGCCTGCCCAATTGGTTTTGCGGTCTGCAAGTTCTTGTTCGGTGAGATTAACACTAATCTCACCATCAATCGCGTTGATTGTAATAACGTCACCATTTTGCAAAAGAGCTATCGGACCACATTTTGCAGACTCGGGTCCGACGTGACCAACGCAGAAACCTCGGGTAGCCCCTGAAAACCGACCGTCAGTGATCAACGCCACTTTTTTTCCCATGCCCTGACCGGACAAAGCCGCCGTAGTTGCCAGCATTTCACGCATGCCCGGGCCACTTGCTGGACCTTCGTTGCGAATGACAAGAACCTCACCTTCTTTATAGGATCGTTGCTTGACCGCTTCAAAAGCCTCTTCTTCACATTCAAACACGCGTGCAGGGCCGCTAAAAACCTGTTCTTCATCGCTCATTCCAGCGACTTTAACGATGGCGCCTTCAGGTGCTAAATTACCCTTGAGCCCAAGAACGCCGCCAGTTTGTGTAATCGGGGTTTCTATTGGGTAGATCACACGGCCGTCTGCTTCGCGTTCAATTAAGTCGAGTTCTTCGCCCATGCTACGACCAGACGCCGTCATGCAGTCTTCGTGCATCAGGCCGGCCTTGCGCAGCTCTTTCATCACGACTGGTACGCCGCCAACTTCGTAAAGGTCTTTGGCAACAAATTGACCGCCAGGCTTCAGGTCAACAAAATATGGGGTGTCGCGAAAGATATCGCACACATCTTCAAGATAGAATTTCAAACCTGCTTCGTGCGCAATTGCTGGAAGATGAAGCCCGGCATTGGTTGATCCGCCTGTGCACGCGACCACTCTGGCTGCGTTTTCCAGGCTTTTCAACGTGACGACGTCCCTTGCGCGGATGTTTTTCTCCAAGAGGGTCATCACGGCTTGCCCAGAAGCTGTTCCATAGGCGTCCCGACTTTCGTAGGGTGCAGGCGCACCTGAGCTATTTAGCAAAGCAAGACCAATTGCTTCTGACACACAAGCCATTGTGTTGGCGGTGAATTGCCCGCCGCATGCACCAGCAGATGGGCAGGCAACCTTTTCCAGCGCAGTCAACTCTTCATCTGAATTCTGCCCAGCCTGATGTCGGCCAACAGCCTCGAACACGTCCTGTACGGTGACGTCTTGGCCGTTGAACCGGCCAGGCATAATTGATCCACCGTAAATGAATACAGATGGCACGTTCAGGCGCACCATTGCCATCATCATCCCTGGTAATGATTTATCGCATCCGGCCAACCCCACCAATGCGTCATAGCAGTGGCCGCGCATTGTCAGCTCCACAGTGTCGGCAATTGCTTCACGTGATGCCAAAGAAGACCGCATGCCTTCGTGGCCCATCGCTATACCATCGGTGACCGTGATGGTCGTAAATTCCCGGGGCGTACCCATCGCCTCTTTAACGCCCATTTTCACAGATTGTGCCTGACGATTCAGCGCAATATTGCACGGCGCAGCCTCGTTCCAGCAGGTTGCCACACCAACTAACGGTTGATGAATTTCTTCCTCTGTCATTCCCATGGCATAGTAGTATGACCGATGCGGCGCCCGCGCGGGGCCCTCGGTAACATGGCGACTAGGCAGTTTGTTCTTGTCAAAGCGACGTTTGAGCATGAGATCCTCCCGGCGAGCTTGCCGTCTTTGCTAGCTTCTACACAGTCCTACAAAAGCACGGACTCGGGCACAAGCACCCAGCCCCTTTTGAAGTGAATCGTGTGCGCCTTCATTGCATTTATCAAATTCTACGCTTAGGTGGAACTGGGCCCATTGATCGAAAGCACCGCCATGAATTGGATCACCAACTACGTTCGTCCGCGCATAAATTCTATTTTTTCTCGTCGAGAGACGCCTGACAACTTGTGGAGCAGTTGTGATGGATGTGGAACCATGCTGTTTCATCGAGAGTTGCGGGATAATCTGAATGTTTGCAGCCAATGCGGACATCATATGGCGATCTCTCCCAGAGACCGGTTTTTGACGTTGTTTGATGGAGGGATTTTCACCGAGGTTAAAGTGCCTCAACCACTCGAAGATCCACTGAAGTTCAGAGATCAGAAACGTTACCCCGACCGAATGAAAGCCGCGCAGAAAAACACAGGTGAGTCCGAAGCCATGTTGGTAGCGGAAGGCGACATCTATCGGACACCAATTGTTGCAGCTGCTCAAGACTTTAGCTTCATGGGCGGTTCGATGGGAATGTTTGTTGGAAACGCCTTTGTTGCAGCTGCTGAACGTGCGGTAGAATTAGGACGTCCGTTGGTAGTTTTTTCGGCCGCAGGTGGCGCTCGTATGCAAGAAGGCATCCTAAGCTTAATGCAAATGCCGAGAACCACTGTTGCCATTCAGATGCTGCGTGAGGCAGGGCTGCCTTATGTCGTGGTGCTAACGCATCCCACAACGGGCGGGGTCACAGCGTCCTATGCTATGCTGGGCGATATTCAGATAGCAGAACCACAAGCATTGATATGTTTTGCTGGGCCAAGGGTGATAGAGCAAACTATCCGTGAGAAACTGCCCGAGGGTTTCCAACGGGCAGAATATCTGCTGGATCATGGTATGCTGGATCGAGTTACAGACCGTCGCGCTTTGAAAGAAGAGCTAGCCCACTTGTTATGTATGCTTATGGGGCGTACGCCTCCGGTAAAGGGCGATTTAGCGGCGCCTGCTAAATCTTAAGCGGATTGATAAATAAGAAATGACAGATACTTCCGATGTGATTTTAACGCGGATGATGTCTCTGCATCCCAAACTGATGGATTTGACCCTCGACAGGGTGTGGCACCTACTCGATTTGCTCGGAAATCCGCAGGATCGATTGCCGCCTGTTATCCATATTGCTGGCACGAACGGCAAAGGCAGTACCCAGGCGATGCTGCGTGCGGGGTTCGAAGCAGCCGGAAAGCAAGTCCATGCATTTACATCGCCTCATCTTGTTAAATTTAACGAACGCATCCGTTTGGCGGGCGAATTGATTTCAGAGCCTGAGCTTTCAGAGCTTTTGGATGAATGTTATGTTGTAAATGGCGGACGCCAGATCACTTTTTTTGAGATCACAACTTGTGCGGCGCTCCTTGCGTTTTCTCGGGTTCCGGCGGACGTGTGCTTGCTAGAGGTGGGTTTAGGTGGTCGTCTTGATGCGACAAACGTGGTCGCAAATCCGGCTTTGACAATTATTACGCCAGTCTCATTGGACCACCAACAGTTCCTGGGAAATACCTTGGCGGAAATCGCCAGTGAAAAAGCCGGAATTATAAAACCCAAGGTGACCTGCGTGGTCGGGCCCCAGAAAGACGAGGCTTTGGACGTCATCGAGGCTCGCGCAGCCCGATTGGGCGCACCACTTTTAGCACACGGACAAGATTGGCATGTTCAGCGTGAACACGGTCGGCTTGCGTTTCAAGATGACCATGGGTTGCTGGACTTGCCGGCGCCAGTATTGCCGGGAGCGCATCAATTCATGAATGCTGGTGCCGCTTTGGCTGCGCTTCGGCAATTTGAGCTAGGAGGGTCTGCGTTTGAGGGCGCTATGTCCAATGCGGTTTGGCCAGCGCGTTTGCAGCGTTTGCGGATAGGAAATCTTGTAAATGATTTTCCAACATCAGAAATTTGGCTTGATGGTGGACACAATCCCGATGCCGGGCAAGCTATAGCGTCTCATCTCTCGAATTTACCAAAAAGGGCTACGCATGTCGTGTGTGGAATGCTTAATACAAAGGACGTGCAAGGGTACTTAAGACCCATTTCCAGTCAGGCCAATAGCTTAACGGCCGTGTCTATTCCCGGTGAACCAAATACGTTGTCTGGAACTCAAACACGGTCAGCAGCCTTGGCCGCCGGATTTGAAAACACGTTTCTTGCAGACAATGTTAAAGATGCACTGAGTTTAATCACTGCTCGTGACGCAAGTGCGCGGATACTGATATGTGGATCGCTTTACCTCGCTGGGCGAGTTCTTGCTGAAAATACATGACATAGAGTCACAGGCGAATCACAATATGTTGACCGATTCGGTATGATTCGCGTATAGTCCTAGTGTGTGCGGCCTACTGCCAATTTAGGCCGACGGCGTTTAGAATATCTGTACTGGTCAGAAGTAATTCTGGCTGATCGGAAATTTTTGCGTCTCTCAGGACCCCGGTTTTTCCTGTTTGGTAGGACCGGCTTAGGATCAAGCAGGCGCAATAGCCGCGAGCAGTATTTGGGGGCCTCGTGCCCCCATTTTTTTCGCTTTACTGCGACTGGCATAAAAATCGGACGCCGTGAACCGTTTAGAATAGACATGGTATAAGTATACAAAATTCAGCCAAAGTATTTGATTTAAACATCAAGCTCTTTTGATAGAATAATTGGGAAAAAGGCGTTGGATGACCAAATGCCAAACCAATCTTCGCCGTTGGCAGTGTGATGAACGCACAGATCAACCAGCCGATAAAAGCTTTTTCTGTCAATTAGGGCCTCTAGGTTCCGACGAACTAGAACGTAGGGTCGGGGTTCGCCAGTGTGGAGATCGCGTTCTACACGGATTGGGGATTCTGGGCCTGCTGTTGTTAAATCCCCGACGTTGGTTTCAAAGCACAAAGTTTGATCTTCTCCTTTGTTTTTTAATGTAAAATCCAGCGCTACGAATGGTGCATCGTCAACTTTTATACCAACTTTTTCGACGGGGGTGACTAAGAAATAGTTGTCTCCGTCGCGCCTTAGTATGGAGGAAAACAGTTTCACTAACTCAAAACGACCTATTGGCGTACCTAAATAAAACCATGTGCCATCGGTGGCTATTCGAATATCTAGATGGCCACAAAACGGTGGATTCCAAAGATGAACGGGAGGCAGGTTTTTGCTCTTATGTGCAGCACGGGCAGAGGCGGCTATGCCTTCAGCGGATGGTTTTTCTGGAACGTTAGATGTCATATGTTTTGCCATTTCGGGGTCGCGAGATACACTCAATATTGAAGCTAACTAATTTGCAAGGAGCGTCTGTCATGGCCGAAGTCGCAACTCTGATCGAAGAGATGGAAGCATTAGAAAAAAAACTATGCGTTGCGCGAGCGGCTGTCACCGGTCGTTTCATTGGACAGGAAAGAGTTGTTGAGCTTGTTTTTGGTGCTTTGCTTTCTGGTGGCCACGCCCTTCTTGTAGGATTGCCGGGCTTGGGTAAGACAAGATTGGTCGAAACCTTATCCACAGTTATGGGTTTAGACGGTAAGCGTATTCAATTTACACCAGACTTGATGCCTGCGGATATTTTGGGGTCAGAGGTGTTGGAAACAGGATCAGATGGCTCTCGGACGTTTAAATTCTTACCTGGCCCAATTTTTTGTCAACTTCTTATGGCAGACGAGATAAACAGAGCCAGCCCGCGTACACAGTCAGCACTTTTGCAAGCGATGCAAGAACAGCAGGTCACGATCGCAGGAGAAGACAAAGCTCTGTCGGCACCCTTTCATGTGCTGGCAACACAGAATCCGATAGAGCAAGAAGGCACTTACCCTTTGCCCGAGGCACAGCTGGACCGATTTTTGGTGCAGGTCGACGTCCCATATCCCGACCGGACGACTGAACGAAGCATTTTGTTGGCAACCACAGGGGCATCCCAGCAAGAAGCCCCAAAGGTTTTTGATGCAGAAAGCCTTCTGGCGGCACAAGCCTTACTGCGCAGAATGCCTGTTGGGGACGGAATCCTGGATATGATTTTGGATTTGGTTCGCGCATTTCGGCCAGAAGATGCAACAGCATGTGAACGCGTCAAACAATTGGTTGAGTGGGGTCCCGGCCCCCGTGCTGCTCAGGCATTGATGCTGATGGTTCGGGCACGTGCGTTATTGAACGGCCGTCTAGCGCCGTCACCACAGGATGTAATGTCCCTTGCTCCGGCTGTCCTTGTTCATCGAATGGCACTGAAATTTTCTGCGCGCGCAAATGGTGAGAACATAGAGTCTCTAATCCAGGAAATTGTAACCGATCGGTTAGCTTCGGATGTCGCCGCGTGAACACAGTAGACACTTTTGAGCTTGAAGCAGAAAAAAGGGCAGCCAACCTCCCTGATCTTCTGGTGTCGGCGGAAAACCTCGCGTCAACTGTTCTTTCTGGTGTTCACGGGCGCAGACGGGCAGGGCAGGGTGATGACTTTTGGCAATATAGGCCGCTGGCAACAGGAGACGCTTTGCGCGACATAGACTGGCGTCGTTCAGCGCGTGGTGATCAAACTTATATCCGACAGCGGGAACTGCAGCTTGCGCAAAGTGTTGGGATTTGGGTCGACTCGTCTGCAACGCTGCGATTTGCGTCCCAAAAATCGCTCCCAACCAAAGCGCAAAGAGCGCGCGTTTTGGGCTTGGCGGTGGGTATTGTGATGCTTCGATCTGGTGAACGTGTCGGATTGGCGCACAAAAGCTTGCCGCCACGTCGAAGTCCCTTGCAACGGCATGCTCTGGCGCAGGCTCTTGCCTTGGATGTGGATTTGGAATTTGAAATGCCTGATATAAAAGTCCTGCCCGCTTACAGTCGTGCGGTATTCTTGTCTGACTTTCTCGCACCAATAGATATTTTGCAGTCGGCCATTGGCGATGCGGCAAACAAAGGGATCAAAGGCGTTCTGATGCAGGTACTGGACCCTGCTGAAGAAGATTTTCCATTCCGCGGCCGAACAATATTTCAAAGTGTTTTTGGTTCAATGAAGCATGAAACCCAGAAAGCCAGTGATTTGCGCGACCGCTATCTTGATAGACTAGCAGAGCGACGCGACGCACTTTCGCAATTGGCGCGACAGGTGGGCTGGCACTTTGTCCAACACCGCACGGATAACTCTGCGCTGTCTGCATTGCTTTGGATGTATCAAGCTATTGAAGGACACAAAAGGTGACAGTCCTTGGTTTTGTGGGTTTCATGTCTCCGGGTCTTTTGTTTGCGCTGATTGGCCTACCTGTTCTTTGGATCCTTCTAAGGGCAGTTCCGCCTGCGCCTGTCCGACGGCTTTTTCCGGGTGTCGCACTCATGCGCGGGTTGTCAGATACGACGCAAGAGACGGACAAAACACCGTGGTGGTTGTTGCTATTACGCATGTTTGCAATCGTGGCTTTGATTGTTGCTATGTCCGGACCCGTTTTAAATCCTGAGCAAGCCACAAAGGCAAATACGTCAAAACCACTACTGATCTTGATGGATGCCAGTTGGGCATCAGCGCCAGATTGGTCCCGAAGGATCGAAGCGGTCGAGAGAAAACTGATGGATGCTGGCAGGCAGGCTCGCCCAGTTGCGATACTGTTGATGAGTGATCCACAGCCTGTTTCGTTTGTGCCCGCTGACCGCTTGATTCAGGGTCTTGTCGGTTTGACCCCCGCATCTTGGGGGCCGCAACTGGACGGCATTCAAGACATGATCCCGACAGTAGATTTTGATACAGTCTGGTTTTCGGATGGCTTGGAATGGGCAGGTCGAATGGAGACACTGGATTACCTAAAATCGCGTGGCGCCGTACAGATCATACAACCAAGGCAACCGGCTTTAGGTTTGTTACCTGTTCAGTCTGACGATGGTGCGTTGGTAATTACAGGCGTCAGGTCATCACCGGGCTCACAGCAAGAAATTGATGCAGTGATCCATGGTACTGATCCCGCTGGCAATGCAGTTGTCTTTAAAACAATTCCGTTAGTTTTTGACGCAGACGCATTAAAATCGGAAGGTCGCGTTGTTATGCCTTCAGAATTACGAGGCCGGATCACCCGGGTAGATATTCGCAATTTACGAAGTGCTGGCACAGTGACGTTGACGGGAGATACGCTTCGCCTTCGAGAAGTTGCTTTAGTTGGTGGTAACGGTAATCGAGAGGGTCTCGAACTGTTGACGCCTCTGCACTATCTTGAAAAAGCGTTGGGGCCTCAGGCACAGCAGCTTTTTTCACCTCTCACAGAAAGCCTTTTGGCCAATCCTGATGCAGTTATCCTTGCCGATGTCGCGGTCTTAACATCAGCTGAACGGGAAGGTTTGGAACGATGGGTAGAGGCGGGGGGAACCCTTGTGCGGTTTGCTGGGCCCAGACTTGCGGCCAGCAATGTGTCGCGTGATGTTGAAGACAGCCTGATGCCAGTGCGTCTTCGTGTCGGAGGAAGAACCGTTGGAGGCGCGATGAGTTGGGGATCACCCAAGTCTATGGCTGATTTTCCCAAGGATAGCCCCTTTGCTGGATTGCAAATACCACAGGACGTGAGGGTGTCATCGCAGGTCATGGCCCAGCCTGACCCCAATCTTGCCAAGCGCGTGATAGCGCAATTATCAGATGGCACCCCACTGGTGACTCGCAAGATGTTGGGTGGGGGACAGGTTGTTCTGTTTCATATTACAGCCAATGCGGAATGGTCCACATTGCCATTGTCTGGTTTGTTTGCGCAAATGTTAGAGCGTTTGGCCGTTTCTGGACAAAGTAGCCAGCCAAAACAGCAAGCTTTGGCTGGGACAACGTGGCAGGTCCGCCAAAGTCTGGATGGGTTCGGGCGATTGCAGGATGCTGGGCAGCTGGCGGGTGTGCCCGGCGAGGCCTTGCTCGGTGATCCTTCGGGTCCAATGCTACCACCCGGGATATATGATACTGATCAGCTTAGCTTCGTCAGAAACGTGTTGGATCACGATAGTATGATCTCGCCGGCAGTCTGGCCTGTTGGAACGAACGTTCAGACGTTGGCGGTAAGATCGGAACAGCCGCTTTCTGGATACTTTCTTGCAGTGACCTTGGTTATTCTGGCCTGTGATATTGTGGCGACGCTCGCGCTTGGTGGTCGTCTGATTACAGCGACTTTCGCAGTGCTGATCATGGTGCAACCATCCGGGGTGTTGCGAGCCCAGGATCATGCGACCATCGCGTCAGAGGTACGCCTTGGTTACATCCTGACTGGTGATCCAAGAATAGATACGATCGCGCGACAAGGGTTAAGCGGTCTTTCGGAAACATTATTTTTCAGAACTTCTATTGAACCGGGCGAACCGGTTGGTGTGGACTTGGAACGGGATGAGTTGGCATTTTTTCCAATTCTTTACTGGCCGATATCGCCAGAGCAGCCTATTCCGTCGGATACAGCATACGCGGCGTTGAACACGTACCTGAGGTCTGGTGGACTGATTTTGTTTGATTCTCGCGATGCGGATGTCGCACGCTTTGGTGGGGGCTCCGCCAATGGTCGAAAATTGCGTGAACTTGCGGCGCCTTTGGACATACCGGCGCTTGAACCTGTCCCGACAGATCATGTGCTGACACGCACCTTTTATCTTTTGCAGGAATTTCCCGGCCGCTACCGGAGCCGGGATGTTTGGGTTGAGTCTGCACCTGTAGATGCAGAGCTTTCCGAAGATATGCCATTTAGGAACTTAAACGACAACGTGACGCCTGTGGTGATTGGTGGCAACGACTGGGCATCGGCTTGGGCGCTGGATGCGAGTGGGATGCCAATATACCCAATCGGGCAGGGCTTTTCCGGGGAACGTCAACGTGAAATTGCGCTTCGGTTTGGTGTGAACCTCGTCATGCACGTTCTTACTGGCAATTATAAATCCGACCAGGTGCATGTACCTGCTTTGTTAGACAGGCTAGGCCAATGATGGGTGCGGTTTTTTTCGATCCACTTCTTCCATGGCCTGCGATCATAGCGCTTGGAGCCCTGGCATTGGTGTCTTGTGGGTTGGCGATCTGGCGGCGATTGGTGGGATGGAGTTTGCGTGGGCTGGCTGCGATCGTACTAGTCATTGCTTTGGCGCAACCGGCGATTCAACAAGAAGATCGTGTACCGCTCACTGATATTGTCATCCTGGCTATTGATAAAACAGCCAGTCAAAGACTTGATGATCGCGAAACTAGGACGCAACAGGCTGCTGATACTTTGGAAGACCGCCTGATAGCACAGGGTGAGATTGAAGTGCGCCGGGTCAACGTTCCTGATGCGGTGGACAACATGGGATCACAGGTTATGGGCGCGATAAATGACGCGCTTGCCGAAGAGCCGCGTAATCGTATCGCTGGCGTTTTCGTTTTGACAGACGGTCAGGTTCATGATGCACAAAGTGCGCCGGAACTTGCAGCCCCTGTGCATGTGTTGCTGTCTGGAAAGGACACAGATTGGGATCGTCGCCTGATTGTTCGAAACGCGCCGGCATTCGCCATTCTGGGAGAACCGGTAACATTGACACTAAGGGTGGAGGACGACGGTGCGTCTGCATCCGAGACATCCACAGAGCTGGATATTTCAGTAGATGGTCAATCGCCGCAACGCTTTCGCATGCCTATCGGCCAAGACATTGAACTTCCGCTGACACTACCGCATGCAGGGCTCAATGTCTTGCAATTTTCAGTCCCGGAAATCGAGGGGGAATTGACCCATCGTAATAATGTAGCGCTTGTGCAGATCAATGGTGTCCGAGACAGGTTGCGGGTCTTGTTGGTATCAGGCGAACCTCATCCAGGTGGTAGAACATGGCGTAACCTGCTGAAATCAGATAGTTCAGTGGACCTGGTGCATTTTACCATTCTCAGACCGCCTGGCAAACAGGACGGTGTTCCGGTGACGGAACTATCGCTTATCGCTTTTCCTACCCGGGAACTGTTTCTTGAAAAAATAGATGATTTTGACTTGATCATTTTTGATCGGTACCAGCGACGCGGAATTTTGCCGTCGGTATACCTCGATAATGTATCAAATTATGTTCGAGAGGGTGGCGCTGTTCTAGTTGCAGCTGGTCCTGATTTCGCAAGTGCAGATAGCATCTACCGGTCGCCGTTGGCACAGGTTCTTCCGGCCCGTCCAACCGCCAGGGTTATGGAACAGCCATATCGTCCGGTAGTCACTGAGCTTGGGACGCGCCATCCAGTAACGTCGGGATTACAGGGAGCGGATGCTTGGGGGTCATGGTTGCGGCAAATCGAAGTAGAGGCGCCGCAGGGTGACGTTGTCATGACCGGCGTTGATGACACCCCTCTTTTGATTTTGAATCGCGTGGGCCAAGGCCGGGTCGCACTTTTGGCGTCTGATCATGCGTGGCTTTGGTCACGCGGTTATCAGGGGGGTGGGCCTCAACTGGATTTGTTGCGCCGTTTGGCCCACTGGATGATGAAAGAGCCAGAGTTGGAAGAAGAGGCACTGCTTGCAGAACCCATAGGGCAAACGTTTCGTATAATCCGTAGAAGCTTACGGAATGCTGTCGGCGACGTCTCTGTTACGCGGCCTGATGGATCCAAGGTTGATTTGGCATTAACCCAAACGGCCCCTGGACGATATGAGACAACTTTTGACGAGAACGATATGGGGCTCTATCGATTGTCAGAGGGGGATTTGAACGCTGTGGTGGGTTTGGGTCCATCAGCACCAAAAGAATTAGAAGCCACCATTTCTACCAGTGATATTTTGTCGCCGTTGGTCGCAAATCAGAATGGCGGTATTGTTCGTATGTCAGACGGAATCCCCAATATTCGAACCACTACGTTGGGTCGTCCTGCAGCGGGCCGTGACTGGTTGGGGATCACACCGAGGAAGGCCTTTGAGACTACTGATATTCGACGAATACCCTTTTTGCCTGCGTGGCTGGTTTTACTTTTGGCAAGCGCTCTTGTGTTGGCGGCTTGGCTGAAAGAGGGGCGTCGTTAAACCCATGGCAGTTTCCTTGAGGCTAGAATATGTGGATGACCAGCGTTATTAAATAGCGTATCGAACAAGACGTCAGATAAGAGGCAATAGGGATTAAAGCTGCATAATTTTGTGGGCCTGTGCCACCAGAGTTTTGAACGCCCGATTCATGTCCGCGACAGTGGCCGCCAACCAAACCAGCGTATTGCTAGGCATTGGAATCAAGACATCAGCCCATCAATCAAACCCAGCACGGTCAAAAGCGCCGCTGTCCATCCGACGGCGTTAGATCTACGTGGCAGGTGGAAAAACGGAGCTAAGCGCCAAAGTTGGTGAGGGCGTGATCAGGTAGCCTTGTTGTCGCCAAACAGGCCGTTGAAGCCGGCATACCCATCTGCATGAGCCCCGCCTTTGTATCCTGCGAGGTGGCTGACGGGGTGTTCGCCCTTGCGATCGATGGTGAACTGGTACCAGGCGCAGGGCGGGGATTGCCCTGTCCATGGCCGCTCATCGCGGACATAGGTCCTTTTGGTCTTCTTTTGGCCCGGTGCCTGCATCTTCACCGGTGTGTCGTCGGCAAAGAGCGCATCACCGCGCCGGACGATCCGTCCGATCTCATCGGCGAGTGGTTCCAGCAGTGCCGTTGATCGGCCGACCCAATCGGCCATCGTAGAGCGATCCAGATCGATCCCTTCGGGGGCATAGATTTGGCTCTGGTGATAGAGCGGCAGATGATCTGCATATTTGCTTACAAGAACATGCGCCAAAAGGCCGGGGCCAGGCCGCCCACGCTCGATGGGGCATGACGGCAGCGGCGATTGGACAACCGCCTCACAGCCCGTACAGGCTTTGCGCGGATGGACAATCCGGTTCGCGATGAAGCGGCCCGGCACATACTCAAGTTCTTCGGTGATATCCTCACCAAGCGTCTTCAGCTTGCCGCCACAGCGGGAACAGGCGTCGCCAGGGCGAAAGCACATTGTCATGTCGGTCGAGATGATCGGGTAGCGGCTTGCGGCTGTACTGGCGGGGTGACTTGTCTTCAGCGGACGGTGTCTCAGGGTGCTGTGCAGATGCGGCCTCGGCAATTGCCTCATCTTCTTCGAAGGTCAGATTGAGCTGATCCAGGCTCTCGGAGCGTACACCAAATCTGTGGCGGTTTTGGCCCGCCATCTGGTGCTTGAGCTTCTCGATCAAAAGGGCCTGCGACTTGACTTCATCCGCTAAAAGCCGGTTCACCACCCGTAGTTCGGCAGGATCATCCGGGGTGATATCAAGGTCCTTCAGCATCGCCGATCCTATACTGGATCAGGGACAAAGCGTGACTCCCTAAAGCGCTCAAACTCTTGTGTTTTTTGACCTACTCGACCTTCAGTGGCCGCCGGGTCTTTTGCCACATCCGCCAGTCGATACCTTCGAGCAGCATCGACAACTGTGCGGGCGTCACGCAGATTTTGCCGTTTTTGGCAGCACGCCAGACAAAGCGGCCTTTCTCCAGTCGCTTGCTGAACAGACACGCGCCTTGCGCGTCCCACCAGATAATCTTCAGCAGATCACCGCGCCGTCCCCGGAACACAAACAGGTGCCCGGTGTAAGGATCAAGTTCCAAAACCTTCTCGGCCTGTGCAGCCAGCGTGTTGAACCCGCGCCGCATGTCTGTGACGCCCGCAGCCAACCAGACCCGCGTGTTGGCGGGAACTGGGATCAAACCGCCAACCCCTGCACGAGGCTGATCACAGTAGCCAGTGCCGTTGGCCCTTCAATCAAGATGCGCCGCCCGTCCGACAGAGTGATGTCTACGCGACTGGCCGACAGGGAGGCAGATGAAGGTGCCATTGGCATGTCGATTGGCCCAGGTTCGCGGGCAACATCAGCCTCGATCTCAACCGGTAAAAACGTCGCTTCCTGACCGGATGCATCAGCATCTGGCGCAAAGCGCGGGTCCTTCAGCCCTTTAAAAATGAGGTTCGCATTGACCGCATAGCGCCGCGCAACCTGCGCAACTGACATCCTCGGCGTCGTCGCCTGCACGCAAATCTCGCGCTTCTCTTCGTCGGCCCAAAACCGCTTCTTCCGTCTGCTCACAGAGTGCCCCTAAGTGTCCACTATCCATGGTGGACACTTAGCTGCCGCCAGCAGAGCGCGTAAGGTCGGGTTCAACGGACGCTCACGATCTAACTTTATCTATTGGAGTTGAAGTCACTTTTGGTTTTGCCGGTTTGATGCCGAACGGTGCTCTCGGAGTACCACTGATACAGGCACCCCAGTCTTGGCCTCGCGCAAGATCGCCATGATTTGGGCGCCGCTGAATTTTACGTTCTTCATACGAACTATCCTCGGTCTTTTCCGTTGAAAAACTCTAACGTCAAACACCCCTATTTTTCGGGGGATCACTGTTGTACCCACCGTGCTGCTATCATCAATTTGCTCTTACGACCAAAACCGAGGATTACGCAGCCATTTGTGGATCAGCTTGGCATTCATCCCATAACGCTTCATGACCTGAGAAGCAGAAACAGACACTGCGCGCGTTTGACCGCAGGTCAAAACCTTCCCTTCGTCGGACCAAAAACGCTTTGTGCTTCCTTTCTTCGCCTCCATATCATGCCTCACAATGCAAACTGCTCATGATGGAGATTCTCAACACTCTCTCAAACTGACCTGCGCCCCAAGTTCCCTCGACGTTTAGGAGAGACCTTGGTTTGATCTTTGATTGGGTTATGCCGCCAGTTTGTCCATCCTGATTTTCTCTGCAAATTCAGATGGGGTTAAATTTCCAATAGATGAATGTGGTCTTTGATGATTGTAGTCCTCCTGCCATTTGTTCAATTCCTCACGGGCATCTGTCATTGAACTGAATAGTGTTTCGTTCAAGCATTC
>JAQXDR010000083.1 GCA_029251265.1 Pseudoprimorskyibacter sp.
GCCTGACTGATTGAGGCATCATTGTACTGTGCTTCAAGATCAAGACCCCAAACAACCACGTCATTCAGACCAGTTCCAGGGAAGCCATCAAAGGTGTTACCTGTGATTTGCATGTCCCCTGTCATGCCCTCGTAGAAGCTATCAACATTCAGGTCTTCGATCAGCCCTTCGTCAGTATCCAGTTCAAGATACGTCGTATAAAGGAATACACCGGCGACACTTTCAGAGGTGATGCCTTCCGAGATTATGTTATCGGTAATTGACAGCTGGTCTTCAATGCCCTGCCCTATAAAGACGGCGCTAACAATCCCATCGTAGCCCGATGTTCCAGCCTGAGCGTCCAAGATCTCCTGAGCGGAGGTTTCGACAATCTCGATTGTATTATTACTGATCGATACAGAGGCGCCGTCCGAGTCGTCGCCATCAATAATACCACCAACGACAAAGACAAGAGAAGCCAGATCAGAGTCATCGAAAACTTGATCCTTTGCCACGGTAATCGTGTTGCCGGATATTTCCAAGTCAGACGCTTGCGCATTTTCATCGGTCACAGACACAGCGATAGCACCCATGAAGCCCGATTTTTCGTCGCCCAACGCATTCAGAGGATCAGCGTTTATAAAGTCACTGAATGAGTTATTCGTGATTGTTATACCATCGAAAACTTCATCGCCACTTTCGCCGTATAGCTGAATACCGCCCGAGTTGTACTTGCCATCATTGCCAGAGATTGTGACGTCAGTGTTTGTGCCCTTGATCTCCATCCAGAAGTTACGACCCAGGAATGCATCCTTCGCCTCCTGCGAGGCATCGTTATTCACACCGTAACCGTAGCCATAGCCCGCAATGTCGTTGAAGAACTCGCCATTTCCGTCGAGGTCTACCCCGCCTCCATGCACACCATGATAGAAGAAGTTATTTGTAATGTCAGTGTTGGTAAGCGACGACATGTAGAGATGTCCGGCAGTCGGACGAATAAAGACGTTGCCATCTATACTGCTGTCTTCAAGGCCAGCAAGGTATAGCGCGCCGTTATTACCGCTTGTTACGCCACCAATCAGGTTACCAGAAATATCCCAGTTGGTTGCCAGCGTGGGGCCACTGTAAGATGCAGCATTACCACCCTCAGGCGAACCCAATGTCGGCGCGGCTGCGCCGTCATATGTGGTCATAACACTGTTTTTAAGCGAGAAACCGTCAAGTTCGCCACCAAATCCAGATCCGGAGTCTCCGGTCAGGATGCTGGTATCCCAAACCAAAGGTGTATCGTTATCCAGTTTCACACCGTCAATTGATACATTTGCTGCTGAAACAGTGATTGTACCTGTCAGGACAGATTCGCCACCACGACCTTCGATATTAATGGAGTCAAGATCTGCTGCGTTTGCAGCTTGCACACCGTTGTACGCACCGACCAAATTAACCGACTTCGTAATTGTCGCATCGCCAGTGATCTCGCCCGCAGCCAATTGAATCGTGTCACCCGCATTAGCCGCATCAAGGGCATCCTGCAATTCATACGACAAATAGGACACATCCTGATCAACATTATAAATCGGTGCCAGATTAAAGGTAACCTGAGGCCCAGGCACCTCTGCCGTGTTACCAGCATCATCAGTGAGGGTAACCGTGCTAAGGATTGTGAGTGAGGTATCCAAGCTGGACAGATCCAACGTTACAGTGCCATTGACAAAGGTCCCCGAAATCTCAGTTGATCCATCAGAAAAGGTAAGCTCGGCAGATGCATCATCATCAAGGCCAGTGATGGAAGCAGTTACTTCGGTATCGAAAAGATCATCAATGTCATCTGTCAGCGTGACGACGACATCGCCACCCGCATCAACCGTTGTGTCCAGGTCGAATTGAACAGTTTCCGACACCTCTGAGTCTGTTGATCCAACCGTCGCAACAGCCGTTACCGAGATGGTGCCATCCTGCAGGGATGACAGATCCATGGTCGCACTAAATGATCCGTCTGATTGAACGTCCACAACCGGATCCAGAACGACTTCGGTGACACCATCAGTGACTGTAACCTCGACTGTGCCACCAGTTGACGCGTTAGTTGTCGAGCCCGTGATTTCGACTGCGCCGACTGCAGCAGCATTCGTCGTTCCAATCGCATCTACGGATACCGTTGGAACTGTTCCAAACGAAACAGCTGCACCAGACAGGCTGTGCGTATTGCCAGCGTCGTCTGTGATCGTGACTGTTGATGAAATCGCTTTGTTGGCAGCCATAGTGGCCAAATCGACCGTTGCAGCGCCGTCAGCGTCAAAGTTAACTGGATCTAGCGTCGTTGTACCGTCCGAAAAAGCGATAGTGACATCCGTTGGATCGACATCCGCGTCCAAGCCGGAAACTGTCACGTTGACGACGGTCTCTTCCACAGCCTCGCTGGCAAAGGCAATCGATACACTTGCGTTCTCACCGTCAACATCCGCATCGGTGTCCTTGTCAGCCGTGCCTGTCGTGTCCGTGGTAACGCCAACGCCATTAATCGTAGCCGACAGTGTCGCCGTGATGGTCAAGTCCCCGTCGCCCAGAGTGCTTAGGTTTGCGCCGGAGACTTCAACTGTCCCGTCAAAAATAACAACCGACGCATTGAGCAATCCAGCCAAGTTCACAGTGTTTGTACCGTCTGTAACAGACAACGCTGTGATCTCACCGCCTTCTGCTTCGCTCTCCAAGGTGATTGTGACACTAGACGCATTGGCTGCGTTTACGCCACCGTTGATTGAGGCCGAGAACTCGGGCGCAAAAAAGCTTGCTCCTTCCTGATTTTCAATTTGGTTGCCGGCGTCGTCAAAAATATCGTATTTGGCGGTCACGGCTTGTGATCCGTCCATCGCGGACAAATCAAGGGTGAAAACACCATTGGCTTCAACACCCTGCTTTACTGTTGTGTCACCAGCAGTAAAGTTGATGACTGCTGAGGCGTCGGCATCCAGACCGGACACTTCAACGTCCACTTTGCCGTTTTCCCCGGGCGTGTAGCTGATGGCAAAGTCATCATCAACATCGGCAACTGTGTCTTTTATAACAGTGACCGTCTGATTGTCCGTGTCACCCGCCCCGTCCGGAACGATAGCCGCCGTTATGCTTAGGTCGCCGTCGTCGAGGCCTGAGACGTCGACGTCATTGAGCTGCCATGTGCCATCACCTTCGGCGTCTTCTGATATTGAAATGTTCTCGGTCACAATATCTGCATTCACGCCATCCGAAATGGTCACCGTCACCGTGGCATCATCAGGAACATTTTCGATTTCGCCCGAAACAGAAAAGCTTTCTTCTGTGCTGGCATTCACATCATCTGCATCGACACCCAAGATTGCATCTTCGGAAATGGTAATCGTCGGGTCAAATTCGGTACCTGTGATGGTCACAGTCAATTTGGACGTCGCAAACTGGTCTACGCCATCGACTACCGTTTTGACGGTGTACGAGAAATCCTCTGTAACCGTAACACCCTCAGGAATATCCTCAACGTTTGCCGAGCTTTCCGGCGTCACTTCGTACAAATAGTCGCCCGACTTCGTAATGATCAGGTTGCCGAAGGTGCCCTGGATCAAAGCAACATTGACGCTTTCGACCATGCCGCCGTCAACCTGAACGTTACCAATTTGGTTAAAGTCGGCATCGGTCAGAACAGTCAGAACAGTGGTAACTACATCATTGCTTGCGGTTAAATTGCTTGCGGCTAAAGTAACGTCTGAGACCGACATGACAGAATCGACGATTGTGTCACGAACATCCGTGATACCAATACCGATTTTGTACTGTCCCGCTTCGGTAAATTCATAAGAGTAGCTGGAGCTGTTAGAACCAACAGTGAAGTCGGCATTACCATCCTGACTTTGGAAGACACCAGCGTCGGTGTAAAGCCCGGTTCCCTTCAGATCCCTGACGTCAGCTGTTCCGCCAGCATCGTCACTGACACCGCGCAAAATTAGACCAGTCTGCTCATCCGCCGTGCCGCCTTCTTCGGCGTGAACAGCAAAGAACGAATAGTCATTGTAAGGAAGATAATCATAGGATCCAAAGTTATAAGCAAAGCTTAGTGTTACCCACGCACCATCCGCAAAGTCGTCCTCTTCGAGATTGATCGTGGTGTAGATCATCGAACCAGCCGTTGCCGAACCACCTGTCTGCCGTGCGGTTGGGAAAGCCGACATCAGATCCGCCGGGTTCACTTCACTATCAAGCTCGTCATTCAACAGCGATGCCGAAACTGTCCGCTCCGGTGTGTTCCAATCCGACGTCGACAGAATAAACGCGCCTTGGTCAACAGATGTATCCAAAAATTCAGGGATCAATTTGCCGTTGACCGAGTGCAACTCAGTGTCGCTATCCAGTGACAAGTCATTAGTATACTTATCATTTTGCAGCAGGTTGCCCTTGATGAACCCAACCTGATTCTCGACGCCACTTTTGGCGTCCTCCTGCAAATCGATCCCAAGCAGCTGCTCGTTGATGATCGCATTGATACCACTTATTAAAGCGTCTTCAGCCGCGTCATAGCCATCATCGCCATCCAAATCGTCTATACTATCGGCATCCGCGATTTCATCCACAACCGCAACCGACGCCTCGACCACTTTATCGCCAAGCTGCTCAACGACGTCAATTTCCGTGACGCTAAGTTCGGTTTCGTCTTGGATAGCCTGTTTAGACGCCGCACCAAAGTTGCTACCACCTTCCAGACCCTGAACCAGCGCAGCAACAACAGCATCTGCGTTCACATCGTCGTCCGAGCCTTCTTTGCCACCCATAACGTCCGCGACTGCCACTGCCGTTGCGGCCTTCAAAAGGTCGTCAAAAGACGGCGCATCAATAGAGTTTCCATCCAACGACACTTTTACGGCTGCCATGGTCTTGACCATTGCACCCAAAATTTCATCTGCAGCACTGACGACGGCTTCACCCTCAAGAGCCTGGGTACCGCCCACTCCATCATCCTCGCCCTGCGCCTCAGCAACGGCAAGCGCAGTCTCAACCGCGTTTGCGATCGCGGTCGCCTTGTGCAGAACGTCTTTCGCGTTATCGACCTCGCCTGCATCGTCAGATCCCAATGCCTCGGCGAAGTCAAAAGTAGCCAAGTCAACCGCTGCATCAATGCCCAGCAACTGCTTAACGGACGCCTCTGCCTCGGCTGCGTCGACAGACGCACCAGTCTCTACAAACTTCTGAACAAGTGTCGAAATCGGCGAGACGACCTGATCCGCTGCGTCAGCCCCTGAATCTGACGCTGTCATGATCTGAGTGAAAATATTCTCGGACGCGGTATCGATCGTCTGCTTGCCATCATGGCTATCGATAAACGCCTGATCCCAATCCAACGCTCCGGCTGCAATCTCCGCATCTGTCGCCGCAGTTTCCGGAATTGCGCTTGTTGGAATGATTATAAACGTGCCGCCCGCGACCGGCTCATAAGAAACATTAATCGAGCCGGTAGCATCCGAATAACCAAGAAACTCGGCCTGGTCAGCCTCTCCATCGACGTTGCTATCGTAAAAAACCAGTGCGTCCTGCAACGGGGCGTCGATAATCTTCAAGACCTTGGACAGCAGGTTGCTGCTTGACCCGCCAAGCCCTGCAAGCCCCAACAAACCTCCAGCTGCGACAGCAATGCCTTCGCCCGTGCTGACACCGATCATCCCGTAGGCAGAGTCTGACGCAAGCAGCAGCTCTTCTGCGGCCAGTTCCGTAATCATCAGCGCGCCGTTTGCCGCCACAACCACATTGCCTTCCGTGATCAGGACCTTCTGGCCATTGCTCAGGGTCGCTCTGATTGACCCGTCCGCCTGAACCTCGTACTCGCGAATCGAGCCAACATCATCAATATTTACCATAACCGGGCTGACTTGCGCCTCTGCAACCATCGGCAAGACGATCGCCGCCCCTGTCAGTCCAAATAATGTTTTCGCAGAGCGCTCATGGATCAGTCGGAAGATATTACTGATTCTGCTCTGATGCTCTGAGCGAGTCGGCGCGGCGATAAAACTTAGATCCTTCATAATGATGCTCATTCTTTCTAAGACAACAAATGTTATTATAATTCCGCTCCCTGTGTTCGGGAACGTGCGACAATGACTATACCAGCCGAACTTACAGGCAACTTTACTTTTTTTACCCTGTCAGCGACAAAAAAACAAACAGGTTTCTGCAATAATCGCAGTTTAATACGTAGAAGTGATTAGATTTGCGCGCGCTCGCAAGGAAAGCTGTCAAAACCAACAGTCAACAGCAGGACTCAGGGGTATTGGGTTCGCAAACCTAGCCGCACGTTATTGATTGGCAAAGCTGACACTTGGCGAAATACATTTGTGTCGTCTCAGCCACACTGCACGCTTTACATCGCCGGCACAGCCAATGATCATAAGATTTTATCCTGTATTCAAATTGCTGCGTGTGTCACCAGTGGCAGGGGCGCTCGATGGCAGCTTGTGATTTCTCTTTGTCAATGTGTTAATGCCCCCCATCGGTCAAAACTGACCCAAAGTACCGCAGTAGGTCTGGCAAAGCATCCGGCTCTCGCTCAGTTCTACATTTTAAAGGCATAAAGGCACGCGATTATGAAACGTATTTTGTTAGCAATTTTGGTAGGGACATCACTTTTAGCGTCGGGATGTGGGGTCACTTACAACAGCGCAACAGTCCGTGACCAAGCGAACGGCACCAACGTCAATGTCGTAACGTTGACTCCAATGATTGCTAATCAGGCAAATAGCGCCGCGTTCAAACCACGTGCCCTACCAGCAGCCTTTTACGCAGTCTCATCAGGGTCAGCCAATGGCGCCGGATCCACTGGCTCCCTACCCGCACTTCCGTACATTCCGAACGAAGTGCAACGCGAACGAGTGCTTCGGCTGCCGCCAGCGCTTCGCAAAGAACCCTATCGGATTGGCGTCGGTGATGTCGTCCTTTTGGCGACCAAACAAGCTGGTACAACTGTGGCGGAACTTACTGGCCTGTTGGCAGCACAAAACCAACGCCAAGGATATACAGTGCGCGACGACGGCTCCATTGCTGTGCCTGATTTGGGGACCATCAGGATTGCCGGACTGACGATCAACGAAGCTGAAAACAGGTTGTTCGATGAATTGGTACGCAATCAGATCGACCCGGCCTTTTCATTGGAGGTCTCGGATTTCAGATCACAACGCGTCGTTGTAGGCGGCAGTGTCGCAAACACCGGAGTTATTCCCATCGGGTTGAATACTCTTACACTTGACACGGCGATCAGTCAGAGCGGTGGGGTAACGCTGTCCACAGAACGCTTTGGAATAATTCGTTTGTATCGTGATGGGCGGTTATATGAAATCCCACTGAGCGATTACCGCAGTCGACAAGACATTCAAAATCTGCCACTCACCAACGGAGATGCGGTATTTGTTGATACAACATACGACCTGGACAATGCGCTCAAATTCTACAAAGCGCAGCTTGACGTAATTTCACAGAAGCGCATTGCTCGCTCGGCCGCACTGGAAGAGCTTCAAGCAGAATTTGAGGTGCGGAACGGCGCAATGGCTGATGCGCGTTCAAACTTTCTTGCCAGACTGGAACTGGGTGCAGAAGGACGAGACTATGCCTATGTCACTGGTGAATTCTCCACTCAGACCCGCGTTCCGTTACCTTTCAATAAAACCGCATCTTTGGCAGACATTATTTACGAGGTGGGGGGTGTTAAGCCAATCACCGGAAACTCCGGCCAAGTCTATGTTTTGCGGGCGACCGAAAAAAATGACGCTGTCACCGCCTTTCATCTAGATATGGCGAATGTCGGCAACATTCCGCTGGCAACTAAATTTGTGGTCAAACCAAACGATGTGATCTTTGCAGAAGAGCAGCCCATTACCAAGTGGAGCAGGGCACTGGAACAATTCTTCCCAACTTTGATTGGTGCCGCCACATCAGCAAGCAATTAAACCAACCGAGCCTCGGGATCAGCATGCGACGTTTTCCATTTTCACCACAGCAAATTCTATGAAACTGCCGCATCGCCTGCTTAACCCATTGACGAGGCTTCGCACTCGGTTACGTCCCAAAGCCAAGGAAACAAACACGTTCACAGCCCCATTCACAGCCATAAAACCGGATAATCCCCTAGCTGTTATAGGGGATGTACATGGGTGCGTCGGGTTGCTGGAACGTATCTTGAAAAAGATTCCTGACGACAGGACTATCGTCTGCGTAGGCGACATCGTTGATCGTGGCGACCATAGTAGACATGCGTTGGACCTGCTGTGTGCCCAACGCAATATCACAGTTTTGATGGGCAACCACGAGGCTATGATGTTGGGCTTCTTGAATAATCCGTCAGAGCGTGGGCGGGGCTGGTTGCAATATGGTGGGCTGCAAACATTAGCAAGTTTTGGAGTGGGCGGCGTATCGGTAAACAGTCGCAGTACAACTTTGACTGAAGCGGCCAAATCTCTTCGTGACGCTATGGGCGACTCTATGCTGGACTGGATCAGCCAATGGCCTCAAACTCTGAAATCGGGCAACGTTCTCGTGACACATGCTGGTGCGGACCCAGATTTGCCCATCAAACAACAAAATCCAGATAACTTTATCTGGGGTCATCCAAAATTTACAAAAAGCCAACGTTCGGATGGCATTTGGATAGCACATGGGCACACCATTGTGCCCGAACCAATCATGGACCAGGGACGCATCGCAATAGACACCGGAGCATATGCGACGGGCGTCCTGACAGCGGCATTGATTGACGACGATTCTGTACGGTTTATTACGGCCTGATTGGGTTCAAAACACGCTTACCCAGTCCATATCGTTGCATAGAAACGTAGTCCTAAATAATCACTACGGTGGGCCAAATTTGGCGGAACTAAGTGTAGCACTTACTTTGTTGAACCAAACACAAAAGACACTTGAAAAGTATCCATCCGGTAAAACCGCACTGCCGGAGGGTTTTGGGTAATCTAGTTGTCGACTATCGATAGTGGGCACTTTTGCGCACTTTATGAATACCGTAAAGAAGCGGCTTTGGTCGGCTGACGAGAAGTGTGAGATTTGCGAACAGGCAGCGATTTCAGGGGTTTCGGTTATGCCCGTTGCGCGGCGCTCTGCCATGAACGCGAAGTAGATCCAAACGTGGCTGCGCGATCCTCGGTGTGAGCCTGCTGCCAGCGGCCCTGATGACAGTGTCGAGGTATCATTTTGGCGGGTTGAAGTTACAGTTTCTGAAGTGTTGGTCGATAAGGTCGCGCCAAACCCCGCTCCAGCTGCCCTCTGCGCCACTCGCGTTGACATTACGCCGTCAGATCCGCGGCGCGTTTTGGTCAAGGGGCCAACGGCGCTGCATTCTGTTTTTGGTTTGATCGAAGGACTGGCGCTATGATCCCAGCACCGAGCAATCCACGGGTCTTGCTTGCGACAAAGAACGACAAGATCAACGTGAACCCTGCGCAATTATCAATGTTGTTAGAAGGCATCGACTGAAAGATGCCGCACAAAACATGGCGACCAGTATTAGAAAAGCGCGGATATATAATCGATTGACGCAGGAACAGCCGTTGCAATCACCGGGCTTATACCCGAAATCATCTTGGGCTATTCTGCGGCAGTGATCTGTTGCGCCACATATTTGAGGCGACCGTCGCGCGTTGCATAGAGAAAGAGCTCGTGGACGGTCCAAAAATTGCCGTGGATGCCAGCTTGATCAGTGCAGATGTCCAAAAACAGAATTCCAACACCCCTGATGACTGGGCAGCCCGTGCGGTTAACGCCAATGATGCCCCACGCGCGGTGCGGGAATATCTTGACACGCTGGATGGCGAGACCTTTGGTGCGGCCACCACGACCAAGCCCAAGTTCACGGCTCATGCGGACTTAGCCGGCCAGCGGACAGCAAATGCCCCGCTTGCTTTGCATATTCTACTAAATATCGGAGTGATCACAGTATCATCGT
>JAQXDR010000086.1 GCA_029251265.1 Pseudoprimorskyibacter sp.
ACGATGATACTGTGATCACTCCGATATTTAGTAGAATATGCAAAGCAAGCGGGGCATTTGCTGTCCGCTGGCCGGCTAAGTCCGCATGAGCCGTGAACTTGGGCTTGGTCGTGGTGGCCCGCGCCGGGCTCCCCCCTCACTGGATGTCCGGTGTCGTGCCGCGCTGTGTTCCAGTGGACACGCGGCAAAACCTGCATGGTATCTAGGCCGTGACCGAAGTCGTGGGGACCCAACGCGCTCTGACCCAAGGCAAATGGCGCACGGTCGAGGTACTGGCCGGCCCAATGACCTGGCGGCCGCATCCAAAACAGATCAGCGCCGCCCGGCGCGGCTATGGGGATCGGTGGCAGGCGCTGGACTGGGTGCGGGATGGGTTGTTGGCGGGCGGCATGCTGCGACAGGTGGAGCTGACGGCAGCGATGCCACAGGTATGGCCGTCAAAACGATAGCTAGGTAATTCCAGCAAATTCTGTTGAAAAACTCTTGTTGATTTGGAGGCCTTTTGCTGGCTCAATTCTCGCAGGGATATGGGGGATGTGGTGATGATGGAACCAAAACAGGAAGCACAAGCGGCGCTTTTTGATGGGTTCTGTGCGGAAGATCACGTCCCGCAAGATCACCTGCTGCGCTCGATTGACAGGTTCGTCGATCTGAGCAACATCCGCCAGTATTTTTCTGATCCGATCCCAAACCATTCGACGTTTTCCAAGATCCGACATGGTTGCGTTCGAGAAAGCAAACTGCTGCGCCATCTGTTTGAGAAGACCGTTGCGCGGTGCCTCTCGGATGGCTTGGTGAGCGGCCAGCGCCTTGCTGCCAATGCCAGCCTAATCGAGGTTGATACCAACAAGCAGAACTCCACCCCCAAAGGAAGATGGAGATCACAGCGTGATTGTCGACGTCGAGGGAACCAGATCCATCCGTCAGACTGACGTCGGATCAGTGCGTACCCTGCTGGAGCGGATCAAGGATCGCCATGATATTGATCCCGAACAACTGATTGCAGATACGGCTTTCGGTTCTGGCCCAATGCTGGGCTGGTTGGTCGATCGCACTATCGCGCATTGAAGTTGACCTGTCCGGCCGCCCGAGACATTGCCAAAACCAAGCAATACAAAGTCTCAATGAGCCTCCAACAGAAAGTCGAAATGCTCTTTGCCCACGTCAAACGCATCGCCGGCTTGGGGCGGCTCCGATTACGCGGCCCATGCGGTACAAATGACGTAGTCCTTCTTGCTGCAAACGCCCACAACCCCCGCAAACTGGCCAAAATCTTTCCTGCACCGCAGCAAACGCGCAAAGCCTGATAAGAAAGGCGCGCGTGCTTCATTCGAAACGGCACTTTTTGCGCGCGCAAATCGTCCAGTTACGCCGTATCAGGCCAGCGCCCCAAAAAGGCAGTGAAATCCTTGAGCGTTCGCATTTGGGCCTTCTGCGATCTCTCCACCATCCCGAAAGTGTGCGTGTCCTCGATCATCCGCGCACGCAACGGGCTCGTCTTCTCCTTTGTCACGGTAATCTCCTGTCCAATTGACAAACCCCGACCGTCAAACAGGTTGGCTTCATCACAAAATGCACTTGCATCCTTGTCGGCTGGCTAAATCAGCTGCAAGCGTTCATGCCGCGAGCGCGGCTTGTCCCACACGCCCATGGCAGACACGATGATTTTTCGCTGCGTGCGCTTTCAATGCGGGACATGCCACCTGAACCGAGCAACTCGGTGTCACTGCGTAGCAGCAAATTCGGCCAGCCACTCGGTCAGTCGCAAACAGCGATCTGATATGGTCATGTTGGCGCACATCAAAGAACACTCACGTCTCAGCCTTGGCAGCTACGGCAGGCCTTGGGTGACCGAAGATCTAAGACAGCCATCTTTGAATACATCAACAGCATATCACAGTCCGCGCCGCCACCATTCAGCCCCACGCTGGAAAAGCTGCAGCAATTTTGAACCGAAGGTGGCCCACACGAACACTTGGGGCAGCACGAAAGACCGATAGGTCCAGGCTCGGTCCTTTTTGGTGCATTATGCGATTGTAATGCTCGATATGGGTGGTCTGTTGCGGCTTTTTTGGCGGGATATATTCGATAAGAATGCGTGCGTTTCCGCCCATCCCGTCAGCAGCCCACCGACATATTCTGGTTCATTTTCGACGCGGATGACCTGCGATACGATCTGCCACTCAGTGGTCTGGTGCAGACCACGCAAAACACCCACAGCTGGCAAAGCAACGTCCCCCAGCCCTTTGCAGCTGGTTCATCCATAGCCTGTAACGCCGTGCAGATGCAAAAACAGACCAAAGCCCCATGTTTTGTAATTGGCGATCAAGCACACCAGCAAATCTGCGATACCACGCAAGGCGACCATTCCGCCGACCTTGGCGCATCATTTTGAAACCGCGCGATGCGCATCTTATATTCAAGGTGCAGCTCGGACACCGGCACACCGCACTCCGCCTGCTTGGCAAGACCCACGGTATGTGCGTCGCCGGCACGTCCGTTATTCATTAAAATCTCCTCAGAGATCATGCTGAGGACAGACGACTTTTGAAGTCCACTAATTTAAACAAGGATTAACGCAAAACACTGCCTTTTGCTCTGCACCGCCTGCGGCACGACGCGATCCCAACAACGCTAAAAACCCGTCTAAGTCAAAATTTTATATCTAAAAATGTCTATGAAACAGACTGTTTATGGTCCCGATTTCTACAGATCCAGTGAGGGTTGTTAACCTTGTAAGACCAGATTGCCCGAGGCAAAAGATCAGCATTTGTGCATTAGCTCTTGGGCAGAGTGATGCGAAATGTGGTCCCGGTTTTGCCGGTTTTGGCCAGCTCAGCCTTTCCACCATGGCCCCGCATCAGCTCGGCTACAATTGCAAGACCCAGTCCAGTGCCGCCTTTGCGAACATTGCCCTGAAACGCCTTGAATAGGTTTTCCTGCGCGCGCGTAGGAAGTCCCGGACCATTGTCGGCAATCTCGATCACCCACTCTGTCGACAAGTCAAACCCAATCACACGTATCTTGCCCGGCTCGCCCGTGGCGACAATGGCCTGCCTTGCGTTGCGGATTATATTTTGAATAGAGCGGAACAACTGATCCGGATCTGCTGTTATAACCAGATCGGGCGACACTTCCTCTTCAAAGACGACATCAACATTTTGACCGGCGTCCTCGATTGCGAGACGTTCGCCAGCAAACACATCATCCACCACGTCGATCAAAGCAAACTGCTGCAAATCGGGTGGGTTTTCTTCTGACTTGCCAAAGGAAAGCGTACTTTCGCACAGCGAAACTGCACGAGAGATCGATCGCATCAGCCTAGGGGCGAGACGGCGTACATCAGGATCCTCTGAGGCCTCAATGCGATCCGTGAACAGTTGTGCCGAGGCCAGTATATTGCGCAGATCATGGTTCACACGGGCCACAGCCGCTCCTAATTGCGCCAGACGTTCGCGCTGACGCAAAGATTGGGTCAATTCGGTTTGCAGATACAAAAGCGCCTCTTCTGCTTCGCGCATTTCCGTCATGTTTGCACCCGGCGTAATAATGCGCCGCGCGTCCTCGGGGTTCTTGGCATAGGATTGCATATGATCAACAACGCCCCGGATCGGGCGCACCAACAGCAGACGGGCCGTAAAGAACAACAGCGTCCCGGTCACAAGAGAAATGACTGTCGCAACAACAAGGACCTGCAAGCCATAATTGACCATTGCCACGCGCAATGGTGCTGCATCGAGCGTAACCTCAATTACCTGATTTTCGGACAATACCGGCACACCAATCACGCGGATCACCTGCGGTTCGCGGTCGGCAAAGCGCAAAATAGCGTGGCGCATCAACAAAAAGGGCGAATCATCACGCAAATCATAAGTATTCGTCAAAGGTCCGGGCAACGGACCTGACAACACAAGCCGACGGCCTTGATCGGTGCGCAACACCACGTTGTAGACGCCCGCATTCAGCAGCAGTTCTTCTTCCAGCTCAAAGCTGATCATATCCTCTGCAGACAGCGCGAGCGATGCGATCTGTGACCGTTCCAAACGCTCTTGCAGGTAATCCATACGGAAATAGGCAACAGACGGCAGAAAAATAACAATCTGTGCCAGCATGACAAACAGGGTTGTCAGAAAAAGGAGGCGGCCGGTCAACGATCGTAACATGTCCGGCCTTTTACACTCCCTGTGCTGGCAACCCTATGGAAGCCAGCGTTGCACGAAGCGCACCACACGCTTCAAGGTTTCGTTTTCAAACAATCTGGGGGTAAAGTACGCGCCCACAACGCGTTTGTTAACCTCTGCAATGGTCGGATACGGCGCAACCATGGCAGAAATTTGTGACATTTTCAGTTTATTCACCAAAGCAAGCGACCAAAGCGACGATAACTCACCGGCTTGCGCTCCAACGATCGAGACCCCGACCGGCCGGCCGCCAACAACCATCACTTTGATTTTTCCTGTGGTCTTGCGTTCAGCAATAGCCCGATCGTTGTGTTCGATATCGAATGTCGCAGTCTCAAGTTTATCACCGTAGGTGTTTCGGGCGTCTGCTTCGGTTAGACCAACCTGAGCGAGTTCAGGTTGGGTATAGGTCGCCCGCGGAATATGGGTGGTGCTGGCTTTTGACGGCAGACCAAACAATGCAGACCGAATAATGACCCCGGCATGATAGCCCGCCACATGCGTAAATTGCATACCACCGGCGACATCGCCGATCGCATAAACACGGCGGTTGGTTGTGCGCAACGCAGAATCCACCCGGATCCCTGTGCGGGTGGTCTCAATACCTGCTGCATCCAGACCCAGATCGTCTGTATTAGACTTACGCCCAACGGCCACCAACACATGGCTGCCGCGAAACTGACGTCCGTCCCTGGATATGACAGTGATGACACCGCCAGTTTCACTGATTGACTCAACCAAAGCGTCTTCAGCAATAGTGATGCCTTCGGCGCGCATTTGCTCAAGCACTATGGCTGCCATCTCGGGGTCGTCTCGACCCAAGGCCTTGGCTCCTTCGACAACAGTGACCTGCGCGCCCAGTCGGCGGTGGGCCTGCGCCATCTCCATACCGATCGGCCCCCCCCCGATAATCAACAGATGGTCAGGGGCTTCGCGCAATGCCCATAACGTTTCATTTGTCAGATAGGGAACACTGTCCAAACCCGGAATAGCTGGCACCAGTGGCGATGATCCGGTTGCGATCACGACCCGCCTTGCACGGATCACATACGCGCCCGCCTGAACCTCGTGCGGGGACAAGAACCATCCCCGCTCACGTATCACACGCACGCCCAAAGCCTCAAACCGTTCCTGACTGTCTACCGGGGCAATGGTTTCGATCACTTGGGCCACGTGATCCTTGGCAGCTGCATAATCAACTTGGGCCCTTACTGAAGTGATCCCAAAGGGTGCTGCTTGTGCCATCTCATAGGCAAGTTTGCCACTGGCAATCAGCGCCTTTGACGGCACACATCCGTAATTTAAGCAATCCCCTCCCATCAGATGCGCCTCAAGCAACGTCACATCTGCCCCAATCTGAGAGGCTCCAGCCGCAACAGACAGACCACCCGAGCCTGCCCCAATGACCAAAAGATCTGTCTTAACGTGTTTGGCCATGATAGCTCCTGATTTTTGTGGACACCTTTGATCTAATTTACAAGCGCAGCCAATCAGTAATTTTTTCTTTAATCCGTGCCGTAGATCACATCCCCCCGGAGGTGTGTGACTTTAGACCCCACCATGGCGTGATCCTCACACACCCAAAGTGGTAGCGAGGCAAAGGGTCGACAAGCCCTAAGTAAAACATTGGTCCAGATAAACCTTCAGGTCAGGATGGTTTTGCAAATATTCGCCCTGGGCGCACCAATGCAATCGTTCACGAAACTGCACCTGACCTTCGCATAAGATGGCGTGTCCAATCAGAACAAATCAGCCAAAAAATTTACACTTCTATACAGTTTGAAAGTCTGTCTGACAGAATGCGATAAAGGTATAGTGATCTAGCAAACTGATATTCGTTTGTGTATCTACTGCCGCTGTTTTCAAAAAGGGTGGTGAAAGTTTTCCAACCCTAAGTGTTCAACTTTTGGTCTATTAGTAACGAATGTTCTGTACTTGCCTGTTTAAAGCAAGAAATCAGTGATATCGAATTCCCGACAAGATAAAAAAGTCAATTGAAGAATGGAATTAAAGGTAAGCGCGCGTTGAACCCACCCTAACGGATTTGCTAGGAGTGATCTAAGTGTCCACCATGGATAGTGGACACTGTGAGGCACTCTATGAGCGGACGTAAGAAGCGATTTTGGTCGGATGATGAGAAGCGCGAGATGTGTGAGCAGGCGACGGCGCTTGGTGTTTCGGTTGCCTAGGTTGCACGCCGTTATGCGGTGAATGCTAACCTGGTCCATAAATGGCTGAAGGATCCGCGTTTCGCGCTCGGAGTTGGCCTTGTTGAAGATATTCTTGATGTGGACGCGTTCCTACCGGTCGAGATCGACGCGGTTGCATCATCTGATGAAGCGACAATCATAGCAGCGTCACCTGATACGGCGAACACAACTCTATCGGCCAGCCGAGTGGATATCACACTGTCGGATGGGCGGCGAATACTGATCGACGGTCCAACATCGCTTTTGGCAGTTGTTGGTTTGGTGCAAGAATTGTCGATTTGATCCCTGTTCCCAGCAACACACGGGTTTGGCTTGCGGCAGGCGTGACCCACATACGGCGCGGGTTTGTTCAGCAAACGTCTGGAGAAAGGCCGGTTTGTCTGGCCCGCTGCCAAGGCCGGGAAAATCCACGTATCAGGCGCGCATTTGTCGATATTACTGGAGGGGGTCGACGGGCG
>JAQXDR010000097.1 GCA_029251265.1 Pseudoprimorskyibacter sp.
TCCACTTATGGATCAGGTTCGCGTTCATCGCATAACGCCGTGCCACTTGGGCAACCGATGCCCCCTCAACACGCGCCTGGCCGCAAATCTCGCGCTTCTCGTCATCCGACCAGAACCGCGTCTTTCCCGTACTCATAGAGTGCCCCTAAGTGTCCACCATCGATAGTGGACACTTAGATCATAACAGAACCCTTCGGCAGAGCAGGTTCACCAAACGTTTACTTCAGGAGTTGCATTCGTGCTGTTTGTTCGGCGGGGCGGTGAGCAAAAGCCCCGTGACATTCGAACAGAAGGGGACTTAGGCGAATGATCACGCTGCCAACATCAAGTGCAATGCCATTAAACGCTGCGGGAAACGCGTCAGCCATCACGACTAAATTGGCAAATGTAGGTCTGTCGTCGGGGGCTGTCTTGCGTGAGTCAGCCGTGCGCCAAGTCGAGAGTTGCAACGTTACCAATCCCATGTTGCTGCGCTGCCTTGGCGTTAGTGGCACCAAGCTCAAAACTCTCGGCAAAAATTGCTGTACAATCCGCAGAAGAACGGCGCATGCTCCTCTTGCAACGCTGCCAAAAACAACATTATCAAGCATAAAAGCCGGTCCAAAATCGTTGGAGGGCAGTCGTTTACATTACAAAATACAGCGATGCCATGGGCTGTGCGCACCGCTTACATTCATGTCCTAAACCGAAAATTTCAGTTACTTTCACCCTTCCTCTTTTGTGCAAATCTTGCCGTACTATTGCGTTATATCATGCGATGGCTTCATGCGTTTAAAGCCGCATTGTTTTTCAGGCTTCTAGTATAGTCCGCTGCTCGCATTTTTATGATTAAAAGTAAGTGTTTATGTGGTTCCAAAACCAAGCCTCCGTCTCGTCACAAAGTCCAATACACAATTTCTAAAGGTGTCAGAAGAAAATATCGTCTAGTTCTGCTCCGGCCGTATCGTCAAGGTCATCGGAAGGTTGACCGTCTGTTTCAATATCGAGTCCAAAAAATGCTTTGTGGATGTCGCGCTCTGCCTTCATAGTATATCTTGTGTAAATGCCTGATATTACGCTGTCGTCCACATCAGATCCAGATTGTGCATTTGCGTATGAAGGGCCTGACAATTCTGATGCGATAACACGCCACGCGGCACAAAAATCTTGCCTGTCACGCACAGTTGCAGCCGCTACGTTCAATTGTGTCAGTGCTTCCGGACCTGTTTTGGCCATACTTTCAGCCTGTCGGCGCAACTGTCCCGCAATATGTGCAACGCATTGACTTGCTTGATTCACGGTCTCACGCATTTCCGCGATACGTTCACCATTACCAGCATTTCGAGACTCCAAAAACTCACGAAGAAGTGTTGCAGATTGTTCAAGATTTTCGACCATATTTTCAACGGGCTTATTCGTTTCATCACTTAGTTCGCGCAGATCGGAGGCGACCTGCCGAAAAGCGCGACCATCTTCATCGAGCGTTGTCGCTTTCAAGGTGGAGTTCAGGCTGAGCAAGCGGACGCTTGACCGTATATTGTCAAACGCACCAATATGATCCAACATTTTACTAACGGCGGTAACAAGTTGATCGATCGCAACTGACCTTGCTGCATTGCCGCGTTCATACTGCTCAAGCATTCGGGCTGTGCGTTGAATACTATTGTCAATTATGCCAAGCGCGGCATCACCACTCAAAAGCAACATTTCGGAATCTTCAGACGCTCTTTCAAGCAAGGATTCAGTATCACCAATTAATTCTTCGAATGATCTTACCAATGCTGCGGCTTCACCGTCGAAGTCTTTAATTGCGCCATCAATCTGAACCGCCATGAGATTAAAAGCCAACGAGACCGTGGCTTCGTCATCATTGTTGTGCAAAGTAATCAATGCCTCTTCGACATGCTCTACCCGTTGTCTTGTGCTGTCTCCCACTTGCAATGTTCCAACCGCTCGGCTGATGCCAGCATTGATTTTTGCGCTTGTATCTCCGTGGATCGCTATTCGCTTTTCCGCCCAAACGCGACGGCTTTCCATTGTTTCGATGTTATTTTTCTGTTCTGCTGCTATGCCATCAAGTAATTTTGCATGTTGAGCGCCCAGCTTTTCATTCATGTTGGTGGCGGCGCTTAGGCTACTTCGCATGCTTTTAAAAGCGTCAATAAAATAGGAAACATTTCCATCAAGTTGGCTGCCCAATTCTGAAAACTGATCTGTCAATTGTTGTAGACTATTTTCCTTCTTTCCGCTCAAAGACGCAGTCACCCTTGCTGTTATGAAAAACATTCTGAGTGTCCGCACTGCTCGCGTTAAAAGGTGAATGCAATCAGGAAATTGATCGGTAAGACTATTCAAGGCAGTTAGAAAATCCTTAGTTGCGGCCCGAGAGCGATCAACATTGGAAATATGTGATGACAGACCCCTTAGAGACTCTGTCAGGTTGGTAAATTCAGCTCCTGCCAACGCACCAGCCATTTGACTGTATGCTTCTGAGGTTTCATTCAGAAGGCGCGTGCTAGCTATCAGCTTATCGCCCATTTGAATAAAATTATGCTCTATTTCTTTACGCGGAGCCGCAAGACGCATAGTTAGATCCGGGACATTACGCACCGGCAAAGCATCGGTTTCTGTAGCCAGACTCACACTCATGATACCCGAGCCTCCTCTAAATTTTGGTGAAATCTGGAGATTTCTCCAGCCAATGAAGCCAGTCCCACGACCCGTTCGGCGCCGCCGCGTGCAATGGCTTCTTTTGGCATGCCGAATACCGTACAGCTTGCCTCATCTTGTGCGACAGTTTTTGCACCAGCTTGTCGCATCTCAAGAAGGCCTTGTGCGCCATCATCTCCCATACCTGTCATGATAATCCCTAATGAATTAGACCTCGCCGCTTGCGACACGGATCGAAACAGCACGTCAACTGAAGGACGATGCCTTGATACAGGCGGCCCATCACATACCACGGCCCGAAAATGTCTGCCGATGCGTTCAATCATCAGATGACGATTGCCTGGAGCAATCAAAGCCATACCAGGAAGTATCGTGTCGCCATGGACTGCTTCCTTGACATGAATTGAACACAACCCATCCATTCGTTTTGCAAAGGCGGCCGTAAACCCCTCAGGCATGTGCTGTACGATCGCAATCCCCGGACAGTTGATCGGAAGAGCCTTAAGAACCGTTGCAAGCGCTTCGGTGCCGCCAGTTGATGCTCCGACAGCTACTATGTGATCTGTACCGGCGGGCACCTTAAGGCGCGTATTGACGGCAGGTAGAATTGCATCGGCTGTTAGCTTTTCTTCTACCACAATTGGTGGTAGCGTCTTTCGCCGAGGGCCCATGCGTGCATGTGCTGCTGCGCGAGCTATATCGCATATATGCATTTTAGCCTCTGCTAAAGCTTCGGCCGTTGCGACCTTTGGCTTGGCTATGACCTCGACTGCACCCGCCTCCAACGCTTGCAGAAATGTTTGAGAGCCAACTTCCGTTAGGGTCGAGCAAATAACGACAGGTAGTGGGCGCTGAGCCATAATTTTTTTCAGAAACGTCAGCCCATCCATTCGAGGCATTTCTATATCAAGAAAGATAACATCTGGCAAATTGACGCGCATTTTATGTGCAGCGATATACGGGTCTGATGCGACACCAAATACCTCTAGATCAGGGGCACTATCAATAATATTACATAATGTGCTGCGCACTGCTGCTGAGTCATCAACGATCAAGACCTTTATTGTGTTGTCGCTAAGACGAGATTTACGTGTCATAATTTCTGTATGTCTCCAATATCATTTCACACAAAACACACCTGTCCCTATTTGATCAAAACCCATATCATTTCCAATAACAGCCTCTGTATGCCCAAGGACTAAATACCCTGAAGGTCGTAAATATTTTGCGAGACGTTGAACTACAAGCTTTTGAGTTGGCGGGTCAAAATAGATCAATACGTTTCTCAAAAATATTACATCTATATCTTGATCAACTGATAATGATTTAGAAATTAAGTTAAGCTGTTTAAATCTAACAATTTGCCGTATTTCGGGCACCACACGCACTAATGATGGACCATTTTTGTCACGGCTTTGCATAAAATATCGACGCTGTAGATCTTGGGGTACTGGTCCCATCATCCCAATAGGGTAAATAGCACGACGCGCCTCAATAATCATTTCAGAAGAAATATCTGTACCTAGTACGGAAAAATCAAAATAAGGCCCAACAGACGCTAAATCTTTAAGAACCATTGCAAGCGTATAAGCTTCTGCTCCATTAGAAGCTGCTGCACTCCATATTTTTAATCTTGGTGTGATATTACGTGCTCTTTGAGATAGTATTTGTGGAACAAGTTTCTTTTCCAATAAATTGAAATGTACAGGTTCGCGAAAAAAGTCTGTTTTATTAGTTGTGGCTAAATGTATAAGCACTTCGATCTCATCTTTTAGACCGCCTTGATCAAATACCATCTTCCCATACTCAGATTAAAA
>JAQXDR010000113.1 GCA_029251265.1 Pseudoprimorskyibacter sp.
CCGACGACGCCGGGCCAGCGCGGGCTGGTGCTGATCGACCGTTCAGAGTTGTTTAAAGGACGCCCCGTCAAGGCCCTTACAGAGGGTTTGACGAAATCGGGTGGTCGTAACAACACTGGGCGTATCACAGCACGTCGCCGCGGTGGCGGGGCAAAACGCCTCTACCGGATCGTTGATTTTAAACGCAACAAGACGAATGTTGCGGCAACCGTTGAACGGATCGAATATGATCCAAACCGGACAGCATTCATTGCACTGGTCAAGTATGAAGATGGAGAACGGTCCTACATCCTTGCCCCCCAACGTCTTGCTGTTGGTGATCAGGTTGTTTCTGCAGACCGCGCAGATGTTAAACCTGGGAACGCAATGCCCTTTAGCGGCATGCCCATCGGAACAATTGTTCACAATATCGAGCTGAAACCCGGTAAGGGTGGTCAGATTGCGCGGGCAGCCGGAACCTATGCACAGTTCGTGGGACGTGACGGTGGCTATGCCCAGATCCGTCTAAGCTCTGGCGAACTGCGTTTGGTGCGCCAAGAGTGCATCGCAACGGTAGGGGCCGTATCGAACCCCGACAACAGTAACCAAAACCTTGGTAAGGCTGGCCGTGTCCGTCACATGGGCAAGCGCCCAAGCGTCCGTGGTGTGGTCATGAATCCGATCGATCACCCGCATGGTGGTGGTGAAGGCCGTACATCAGGTGGTCGTCATCCCGTGACACCTTGGGGCAAGCCAACCAAAGGCAAACGCACCCGTAACACCAACAAGGCCTCGCAGAAGCTGATAATCCGCTCGCGCCACGCCAAAAAGAAGGGGCGGTAATCCATGTCACGCTCTGTTTGGAAGGGCCCATTTGTTGACAGCTATGTCCTCAAAAAGGCCGAAAAAGCCCGGGATTCGGGCCGTAATAATGATGTTATCAAGATCTGGTCGCGCCGTTCGACGATTTTACCTCAGTTCGTTGGACTGACGTTCGGCGTTTACAACGGAAGAAAGCACATTCCTGTGACGATCAGCGAAGACATGATCGGCCAGAAGTTTGGTGAATACTCCCCGACGCGGACCTACTACGGTCACGCAGCGGATAAAAAAGCGAAGCGGAAATAAGTCATGGGCAAGGAAAAGAACCCCCGCCGCGTGGCTGATAATGAAGCCATGGCGAAGTTGCGGATGCTGCGCACGAGCCCGCAAAAGCTAAACTTGGTTGCCGGTCTAATCCGTGGCAAAAAAGTTGATAAGGCGCTGACAGACTTGACGTTTTCTAAAAAGCGGATCGCTGTTGATGTCAAAAAATGTCTTCAGTCTGCAATAGCTAATGCTGAAAACAACCACGGACTTGATGTAGATGAACTGATTGTGGCCGAGGCCTACGTCGGTAAAAACCTGACGCTGAAACGTGGGCGCCCGCGTGCACGTGGGCGATTTGGTCGGATTATCAAGCCGTTCTCGGAACTCACCATCAAGGTGCGTCAGGTTGAGGAGCAAGCCTAATGGGTAATAAAACCAATCCAATCGGCATGCGTCTGCAGGTCAACCGCACCTGGGATAGCCGTTGGTACGCCGATACCAAAGATTATGGCGACTTGTTGTTGGAAGATATCGCCATTCGTGCGTTCATCCATGAAGAATGCAAGCAGGCGGGTATCGCACGCGTGATCATCGAGCGCCCTCACCGCAAGTGTCGCGTCACTGTCCACACAGCACGTCCCGGCGTCATTATTGGCAAAAAAGGTGCTGATATTGAAACGCTGCGTAAAAAACTTGCTGCGATGACGGACAGCGAACTGCACTTGAATATCGTAGAAGTGCGGAAGCCTGAGCTTGATGCACAGCTTGTTGGTGAGAGCATCGCACAGCAGCTGGAACGTAGGGTCTCTTTCCGCCGTGCAATGAAGCGTGCCGTACAAAACGCCATGCGCATGGGGGCTTTGGGTATCAGGGTCAACGTCGCCGGCCGTTTGGGCGGCGCCGAGATCGCACGGACGGAATGGTATCGCGAAGGGCGGGTGCCGTTGCACACGTTGCGCGCAGACATTGATTATTCGGGTGTTGAAGCCGTGACCCCTTATGGGATCATCGGTATCAAAGTTTGGATTTTCAAAGGCGAGATCATGGAACACGATCCTCAAGCGCGGGATCGAAAGAGCCAAGAGCTGCAGGACGGACCAGCCCCTCGGGGTGCTGGTGGCGGCCGCCGCGATGACCGGAGGTAAGCGGTATGCTACAGCCTAAACGTACAAAATTCCGTAAGATGTTCAAAGGCCGGATTCATGGTGAAGCCAAGGGTGGATCCGATCTGAATTTTGGAACTTATGGTCTCAAAGCCACGACACCAGAGCGGGTTACAGCGCGCCAGATCGAGGCTGCACGCCGCGCCATGACGCGTCACATGAAACGTCAAGGTCGTGTATGGATCCGTATTTTCCCTGATCTGCCAGTAACTTCGAAGCCTACCGAAGTGCGTATGGGTAAGGGTAAAGGATCTGTTGATTATTGGGCAGCCAAGGTCAAACCTGGCCGTGTGATGTTTGAAATCGATGGCGTCAATGATACAATCGCGCGCGAAGCGTTGCGATTGGCAGCAATGAAGTTACCGCTCAAAACCCGTATTGTGGTTCGCGAGGACTGGTAAGCTCACGTTATGACAAAAGGGGCCTGAAACGTATGTTTCGGGCCCCTTTTTTATTCTGGACACAATCTGGTTGGGATTTGTGTGACTTTAAGACCCTTCGAATGCGCGCTTTATCGCTGCATCAAAATGTGCCCAATCCACAGATGCGCGATTGCCAGCATAGCCTTCATAAAATGACTTACCGTTTGGCAGAGGCAGCCCCGCCCAGATTTTAGCAAGATTCCGCATAAATTTCATTCGGTCCAGCCCTCCGTTCAATGCCTCGAGAAGTCCCGCTTCTGACAATAGAATATCAGCCAGATCGTCCTGAACCTTTTTGGAAAATCGCGTTTTTAAGGACAAGTCTGCCGCAGACACCAGACGACTAAGAGTCTTTGGAATAAATTGATAACGACCGATAGCATGCGGCTGTCCGGGCGTGGCATCAATCCAAACAAAAATCTGACCAATGGTCATTTCTGTTGGCTTATTGGGCGGCAATATGTGGGCCCCATATTGAACCGCGTCATACCCCGCATGTCCAGCCTCGGCGTTGGCCACAATATCTCGGAGTTTATGGGCAACTGACAAATTGGAGGGCGATAACTGAAAAGAAGCTGATGGTTGGTTCAGTCCAAACCGACCTTGTGTGGATCGGGCTACAAATAGACTGGTACGGCTTTCAGGTTTTGTCGTGCGAACAGATGAAAATAGTGCCGATCCATCTTGTTGGACAAATCCATTTTGTTCATTGCTGAAAAGAGTTGCTGTCTTTGACATGCGCGTGGTGGTGTCACACCAACTGGCGCTTGCTGCAAACAAAAGGCATAATCGGAGGATAGGGTACATCCGCGGCAATATGGGCCTAACGAATTTAAAATTTGGCTAAATTTTCGTTAGTGTTGTGCCGTTCACACAGGTTTGGCATGGTTCCAAGGCAGCTACTTCTTGGTTTTCATTCATTTGTGCCCGCCAGCAATGATTGATTGGACCCAGGACAGATAGCCGTGAGGCTGGCTCGCGTTAAGTTTTCACGCTTCTATCAGGAATGCGTGGCTGGTTCAGTGCTGCGCTTCGGCATCGTGACCTGCGAAGACCGCGTTTTTGCAGGTCAGGGCGATGGGATGCTCGACTGCGTTGGAATCCAGTTGGTGACTTGGCTTTAACGCGTTCACGGTTTGTGGCGGGTTAAAGCTCAAATGCATCGTTGATGGGTTTTGAGTGATCTTGTTGTATAGCGTGGCACTGCTATGCGTCTGACCAACAAAGGTCTGTGTCGATGCGGTAGAGCCGCTGGATTTGTGCCAACTCCTCGTGTTTGATCGGGATCGCGCTGGACTAGGTGATATCATGCAATTCACGGCGAACATGCACCGAGCAACAGGCCGATGTCACCTCCTGCGCCGGGCCTTTCAGCCGACGGTTACAATCTGCGTTTCTACCCACCTGCAGGGTGCCAGTGACGCCGGTCAAGATGTTGACCGGAGCGACGATGCGCGGAGGAACAGGCCACACTAACAGGGTCCTCGTCACTCAAGATCTGTCATTGTGGCAGAACGGGAGCTGGGGGTTCAACTATAAAGAGTTTGTCGAGTGGTCCAGATCAGTCCCCTGACGGCTGTAAAGTCACGATTTTTCATGAATTTTTTCCGTTCCTTAGACGTAGTATTTTGCCTCAAAGGAGAACAGAAATGGCGAACGGACACAGCGAAGACTTCAAATGTAATGCGGTCCGCATAGCAGTGACTAAGGGTCTGACACGTCTTGAGGTTGCATCGGATTTAGATATGGACGTTGCAACGTTGAACACATGGATCAAGGGTGCGCAGGATCATGAGGATACGTCCCTTCCTGAGGCTGGCCTCGTGCGCAGGGTCGATCGGCGGCGCAAAGAAAATACGGTTGCGACACAGGGGGGGCGAGATCTTTAAAAGGCAACGGAATTTGCATTTATTGACAGTATGAAAAAGGCCTATCCCATTGAATTACTGTGCCACGTTTCAAAGGGGGGATGTCACGCGGGATGCGTGCCTTGCGATCTCGCCGCATAAACCAACGGCAACGCGACGACATGATTTTGTTGGCACATATCACAGAACAATATCGGCTATCTCTCGTCGGTGACGGCCGGCCTCGAAGGACCGATGACCTGAAGGAGCTTGCGTTCAATATCGGTCATCGTAGGCTTGGCCGCTTGATGTCTCAAAACGGCATTCACGTGTTCAGAACACCATAAATATGGGGCAACAAGGGACAGCGCTCACAATTTGAACAGAGCGCCAAACCTGCTGGATCGGGATTTTGCAGCAACAAGCCCGATCCAGAAATGGGCGGGCGACATTGCCTGCATCTGGACGCGGGAGGGCTGGCTGTATCTGGCTATGATCATCGATCTTTATTGCCTCCCTTTGATCGGCTGGGCTCTCAGCAACAGGCT
>JAQXDR010000136.1 GCA_029251265.1 Pseudoprimorskyibacter sp.
TTTGGATAGCTTTTACGCGACAGGGGCCATAACCGCGTTCCTGTGCCTCCACAAAGAATGACCGGATGAATGCGCATTGTGATACCCTTTAAGAAAAGACTGCCCGATTAATGAAAGACTGGCCGACCAATGTATAATGTGTGCTAGTTACCGCGAATTAAGGAAAAGTTTAAACAGATCAATTCGAATTTTTACCCAGTTCACTCCAATGTGTACAATAATTGATCATGGAAATACGTCTCGGATATTCGTGCGAATGAGGCAGTTTAGGGGTGTTTGATACGAGAGGCCTTCTGGCATATCGGCGCCCTCAAGCAGGGGGCTGTGGCCCCTGAGCAAGGTGTTTTCGACTTTGGTTCAAACGGTCATGGATGCGCGTCTTTATCAGGCCTTTGATGATCTAGAAATCAGTGTCCCGCAGCAAACGATCGGCAGGAACATCGTTGGTCAGTCTGCGGCCTACCAAGTCGGATAACCGCTGTGGATCAATGCCGGATCCGGGTTTTTTGGCGGTCAGATCTGCAGCTGTCAGAACATGGCCGGCAGGGCGGGCGGCGACAAGTGCGAGGCTGCGTGAAAACAGCTGGCGCATATGTCCCAGATCCTGCGCCCGGGCATCCTTGTCCACCGGAGCGGCCTCCATCACGGCCAGATCATCGCGGAACCGGCAAAGTTGGGCCAGCGCATCCGGTGTCAAAGAGGCAACAGTATCTGGCCCGAACTGCCCCGCGTGCAGGGCAAGATGCACCTCGATCAGGCGCGCACCCTGCGCCATGGCGGCTATGGGCGCGCTAAGTCCGCCGGTATGATCAGACAAACCGACCTGCACCTGAAACCGCGTGGCAAGCGCGTCGAGCACATTCAGACCGACATGGGTCAAGGGCGTAGGATACATGGAGGTGCATTGAAAAATCCCCAATGGATACGCGGGATCCTGCGCCCGTATCATATCCACCGCGGCACCGATTTCCTCCCAGTTGGCCATGCCGGTGGACAAAAGCACCGGCTTGCCCGTCGCGGTCATCGCCTGCATGAAGGTGTCGTTCCAGACCTCGCCCGAGGCGATCTTCCAAGCGGCCATATCAAGGCTTTGCAACAAATCGATGGCGCGCATGGAAAAGGCAGAGGACAAAAATGTCAGCCCCCGATCCGCCGCATGGCCCGCCAGTTCACGCCACTGGGGTTCGGTAAATTCCAGCCTTTGCCAGTAATCGAACCGCGTGGCATCCTGCGTGGTGAACTTTACCCGAAAGGGTTCCTCGCGGGTGCTTTCGGCCTCGGCAAAATGGGTTTGGAACTTGATCGCATCTGCACCGCAATCGGCGGCAATGTCGATAAAGGCATGGGCAGCCCCAAGCGAGCCGTCATGCGCCTGGGCAACCTCGGCGATAACATAGGCGGGGGTGTCAGAGGCGATGCGGCGCCCGGCAATATGTAGCGGTTCAGCCGTCATCAGGCGGTATCCTCTTGGTGTAACAGTCGATCTGCCAAAGCCAGTTCATCGGGTAAATCAATACTAACGACGTCACGGTCGATCACGACGCCTGCACATCTGGTTCCAACGATGGATCGCAACTCTACAATCGCATCGCGCCGCGCGGCATAGCATAATCCGTTGCGGCGAAAATAGGGATCCAGTTTCTGCCGAATGGACATGCTCTCTGGATCCTCAACCGACGGCACAAGAACCCCTTCGGCGTCCCGGCGAAAGACTTTCGGGGGGGCAAAGTGGGCGGGCACCGCACTGACCGTGGTTGCTGCCAGTATGCCTGGCGCCTCAAGGGCTGCCAGAACAGCGGCCACATCGTCGGGCTCTCTCAATGGGCTGGTGGGCTCCAGAAACAATGACACGTCAAAGCGGCGGCCATAATGTGCTTCACAGGCCAACCAGGCATGACGCCATGTGTCTACAGCCAAGGCAGTGCCCGTGGCCAGTTCGGCGGGCCGCACAAAGGGGGCATCCAATCCATGGCTTTGGGCTTCGGCAATAATGGCGGGATCATCACTGGAAATCACTGCGGCGCCAACACATGGTAATGCTGTGGCGAATTCTGCGGCCCGGGCCACCAGGGACATACCACCGGCATGGCGCAGGTTTTTGCCCGGGATGCCCTGGCTTCCTCCGCGGGCCGGTACCACTGCCAGAAGATCGCTAAAGCTCATTTTAAGGCCTTGGTCGCTGCAACCGAATAGGCCATTGGAAACTGCGTATGCTGGCGCATGTTGTTTGTGGGATGGGCCTGATCCAGTGCCATTAGTTCCTGAAAGTGCGTGCCGTAGAACCATTTTGATTTTTCGCTGCGGGCCGGCTCTGGCAGATATTCCAAAGCCTGTGCCCAGCAATAGGCAACAGCCGAAAACGGTCCCCCCTCCAGTTTGGGGTCTTGGGGGGTCAGTCCCACCTGTTTGTATTTGTCAGCCAGCCCAAAGGGCGTGTAGCGCAGATAGTCATCCGGCACCTGATGCAGCTCGCGGACAAGGGGTTCAAAGACATAAGCCATACCGCCCGGTTTGAGAATGCGGTTGATCTCGGCAAAAAAGCCATCCTGATCCCGGATGTGATGCACCAGATTGGGCACCACCACCAGATCTGCACATGCATCCTCAAGCCCTGTCTTTTCGGGTTGTCCGCGATGGGTTGCAGGCACGCGGATAAAGCGCGGATCAACCACCATATCAGCGTTATATGCTCCACGCTTCTTGGCACTGGGAGGGCTGCAATCCACCGTCGATACGGTCTGCTCTGCGAAAAACGGCGCCGCCAGACTGCATCCACCGTAAAGCAGGCCGCGCTCCATCAGCACAACATGCGCGCCCGGGGCCATCTGGCCCGCCAAATCGGTCAGATCATCCAGCAGCAGCTGAAAATGGGGCCATTTGGTCTCGACCTGAAAAACATCGCTCCGCAGAACCTCAAGGTGATCAGAAATCAGTTGCATCGCTTGCTCTCTTTTTGTCAGCCCCATCACGGCGTGTTCAATACGCCATCCCAATCGGCCTGACCAGTCATTGCGACCCCATTGAAGAAGTCCCGCTTTTCGATGTCCAGAGCCATCCGGGCCAATTGCGCCGAGATCTGCGCCGCAATTTGTGGCCCCGCAGTGCCATCACCGTAAATATGAGACGCCTCATATGATCCATGCGCAACTTGCGCTGTGATGGCCTGCACAATGGCCTCTACATCATGAGACGTATCGATGACATTGGGGCCGCGTTCCCGACCTGTCTGGCGATTGCCGATATTGACCACAGGCACACCCAGAAAAGCACATTCACGGATCCCGACCGAAGAATTTCCGATCAGGCAGCCTGCGCCCAAAAGCAACGCCAGAAAATCCTGCGGTGGGAGGTTTTTGAAAAACCGGTAGGGCGCATCGGGATGTTGTTCGCGAAAGCGCCGCAACGCTTTGGAAGTTCCATCCGATCCTGCGTCCACATTGGGCCAGAACCATACGACAGGCAGACCGGTCTTATACGTGGCCTCAAGGGTCATTTCGGCCTGCCGCTGTGCGTCTTCATATTGCGAGGTGACCGGATGCTGCATCACGACGATAAACGGGGCATCTGCGCGCACCGGATGACCGACCCCCATGGCGCGATCCAGAATCGGCTGGACAGTCTTTGGTCCTGCAAAGCCGCGTTTCACCTGATCGGCAATATCCACCGACGGACATCCGGTGATCACTGTGCGGGCGGGGTCTTCCCCCATGCCGACAACGCGCTTCCATGCCCCCTGGCTGGCCACCAGATGCAGGTCCGAAAGCTTGGTGATGGCGTGGCGGACCTTGTTGTCGATATTGCCTGTGAATTCCCCCCCCTGAATATGAATCAGCGGGATGTTCATGTAGGATGCGGCAATAGCGGTCGCGATGGTTTCATAGCGGTCTGCAATCGTGACCACTGCATCGGGGCGTAACTTGGCAAGAGCCTGAGAGGCAGAGATCAGTCCCAAACCCACCGTTTGCACCGATTGTGCGGGATCATTGCCTTCGACCACGCTGTGCAAGCGGGCCGCGACTGTAAAGCCGTCGGCCTCGATTGTGTCGACCACCCGGCCGTAGCGCTCCAGCAGGGCCGAGGCTGCGGCAACCACCACCAGTTCGACATCGGGATCACTGCGCATGGCCACCAGCGCCGAACGGATACGAGCATAGCTGGGTCGGGCGGTCACAAAGACGGCAATTTTTTTCATGCGGACCCTTTTTGGCAAAATGGCATTGGGACCAGACAGGACTGTCCGGTCCCGGTCTGGATCAGTAGCGGTAGTGCTCGGGCTTAAAGGGTCCTTCGGGAGTGACACCGATATAGGCGGCCTGATCATTGTCCAATGTGGTCAGTTTCACGCCAATACGGTCCAGATGCAGGCGCGCAACCTTTTCATCCAGATGCTTGGGCAGGATGTGCACGGTGTTGTCATACTGATCGCTGCGCTGCCATAGCTCCATCTGTGCCAAAACCTGATTGGTAAAGCTCGCTGACATCACAAAAGAAGGGTGGCCCGTGGCGTTGCCAAGGTTCAGCAGACGGCCCTCGGACAGCAAAATGATACGACTGCCCGAGGGCATTTCGATCATGTCTACCTGCTCTTTGATATTGGTCCATTTGTGGTTCTTGAGGCTGGCCACCTGAATTTCATTGTCGAAATGGCCAATGTTGCCGACAATCGCCATATCCTTCATGGCGCGCATATGATCGATACGGATGACATCCTTGTTGCCGGTGGTGGTGATAAAGATATCCGCATCGAGATTCTCTTCGAGCAGCACAACTTCAAAACCATCCATCGCCGCCTGCAAGGCGCAGATCGGATCCACTTCGGTCACTTTTACACGGGCGCCAGCGCCCCGCAGTGAGGCCGCCGACCCTTTGCCCACATCACCATAGCCACATACCACGGCAACCTTGCCCGCCATCATGGTGTCTGTGGCACGACGGATTCCATCAACAAGGCTTTCCTTACAGCCATATTTGTTGTCGAACTTTGATTTGGTCACGCTGTCATTTACGTTGATTGCCGGAAATGGCAGTTGACCGGTTTTTTGCAGATCATACAGACGGTGGACACCGGTGGTTGTCTCTTCGGACACACCGATGATCTGATCCCGCATCTTGGTAAACCAACCGGGCGAGGCCTCCATCCGCTTGGTGATCTGGACCTTGATTACAGCCTCTTCTTCGGATTGTGGGACCGGAATAATATCTTCGCCTGCTTCGGCGCGCGCACCAAGCAGAATATAAAGCGTGGCGTCGCCACCATCATCCAAGATCAGGTTGGGACCGTCAGGGAACATAAAGGATTTGTCCAGATAATCCCAATGTTCCTCAAGGCTTTGGCCTTTGATGGCGAAAACCGGGATACCAGCCTCCGCGATAGCGGCCGCGGCATGATCCTGGGTCGAGAATATATTGCACGAGGCCCACCGCACGTCCGCGCCCAAGGCTGTGAGCGTTTCAATCAATACAGCTGTCTGGATGGTCATATGCAGCGAGCCGACAATGCGTGCGCCTGCCAGCGGTTTTGCCGCCCCATATTCTGCGCGCAAAGCCATCAGACCGGGCATTTCTGTTTCGGCGATGGCCAATTCCTTACGACCAAAGCCGGCCAGTGAAATATCTTTGACGATGTAGTCAGGCATGATCGCCTCCTTTAAAGAGCGCCGCACTTTCAAACAAAGGCAGCAGCGGTTTTTCTGGTCGAGGGCCCATATGCGCAATGACTTCACCAGCCGCAATACAGCCCATCTTGCCACAGGTTTCCATATCGCGTCCCGTGGCCAATCCATACAGGAACCCGGCGGCGAACTGATCACCTGCTCCGGTGGCATCCACCGGCACCACCTTGGTGACCGAGACATCGGTGCGTGCGCCCTTGTACATGATGGTGACCCCGTCGCCTGATCGCGTGCACACCACCAGATCACAGATCTGCGCGACGCGCTTCAGGTCAGCGTCTAGATCTTCTTGCTGGAACAGGGACCGGATTTCGGCTTCATTGCCGATCACATAGTCCAGCTCATGTTCGATTAACTGCAAGAAATCGGCACGATGGCGGTCAACGCAGAACGGATCCGAAATCGCAATGCCCGCCTTGCCCCCTGCCGCCCGGCACAGGCGCGCGGTGCGCACAAAGGCGTCCTTGCCCTTGTCCTTGTCAAAAAGATAGCCTTCCAGAAAGACGATCTCGGCCTCGGCGGCGACATCTTCGGCGACATCTTCAGGACCCAGTTCGGCGGAAATTCCCAGATAGGTGTTCATGGACCGCTCGCCGTCGGGTGATACGAAAATCATCGACCGGGATGTTGGCAGATCGCCATCCCCAACCGGAGCATTGACGAAATCTGTGCCGTCCGCTGCCATGGTGTCAGCATAAAACCGGCCCAAGGCATCATCGCGCACGCGGCCGATAAATCCTGTTTTAAGCCCAAGATTTCCAATGCCTGCCAAGGTATTGGCCACCGATCCGCCGGGGGCCTCAAGACGGTTTGTCATCGCCTCATAGAGTGTTTCCGCACGGTCTTTTTCAACAAGTTGCATAATGCCTTTCTGGATCCCCATATGGGTCAGAAACCCATCATCGGATCGCGTCAGGACATCTACAATTGCGTTGCCAATGCCGACAACCTGATATCGTTTTTGCATGACTTTATCGCAGCTCTTTTATAAGACGTTCGGCCAGATCTGTGTTTTCCCAGCTAAAGCCACCGTCGGCGTCGGGCCTACGGCCGAAATGCCCGTAGGCGGCGGTGCGTTGATAGATCGGGCGGTTTAGGTGCAGGTGTGTACGAATCCCGCGCGGTGTCAGATCCATGACACGCGGAATGGCCGCTTCGATAGCGCTGGCCTCAATATTGCCCGTGCCATGCAGATCGGCATAGATCGACAGTGGCTTTGAAACGCCAATTGCATAACTCAGCTGGATCGTACACCGCGCGGCCAGACCAGCGGCCACAACGTTTTTGGCCAGATACCGTGCCGCATAAGCGGCCGAGCGGTCCACTTTGGTCGGATCTTTGCCCGAAAACGCCCCACCGCCATGCGGGGCAGCGCCACCATAGGTATCCACTATAATTTTGCGCCCTGTCAGACCCGCATCCCCGTCAGGGCCACCAATCACGAAGGTCCCCGTGGGATTTACCCACCATTCCGTCGCCTCGGTTAGCCAGTCTGCAGGCAAAACCTCGCGGATGTAGGGCTCCACAATTGCGCGGATCTCATCAGACCCCTGACGGTCATCGGCATGTTGCGTCGACAGCACGATCGAGGTGACCTCAACCGGCACACCGTTCTCATAACGCAAGCTCACCTGGCTTTTTGCGTCAGGCCGCAACAGGGGCTCTTGTCCGGATTTACGCACATCGGCCAGACGCCGTAAAATGGCATGGGCATATTGAATGGGGGCAGGCATCAGGTTTTCGGTTTCTGTCGTAGCATAGCCAAACATGATTCCCTGATCACCCGCACCCTCATCCTTGTCATCAGAGGCATCTACACCTTGGGCAATATGGGCAGATTGTTCATGCAGCAGATTGGTGATCTCGCATGTGGCGTGGTGAAATTTATCCTGTTCGTATCCAATGTCTTTGATGCAGGCGCGGGCAATATCCTCGATACGGTTCATATATTCCGCAAGACGTGCCTTGTCGGACAAACCGACCTCGCCACCGATGACGACACGGTTGGTGGTCGCAAATGTCTCACAGGCGACACGGGCTTCGGGTTCTTCGCTTAAAAAGGCGTCCAGGACAGCATCAGAAATCTGGTCACAGACTTTGTCCGGATGGCCTTCTGAGACAGATTCGGATGTAAATATATAATTTTGTCGGGACATTGGGTGCTCCATTGAATACCTGTTGTCACGTCAGGAAGCCGTTGTGACAAGATCATTGGGTCGTAAGCCAAGGGCTCTCAATGATCTAGCCCCTATTTTCTCACATGGATACGCGACTATTAACGAGCGTCAAACGGAGACGATCCGCAAAACTGCGCCGCATCAGGAAACGATATAGGGCTGTGCCTGTCACTCAGGCTCAGTCCTTGACGTCATAGTAGCCCTGTCCATAGCTGTAGTAGGATCCATAGTAGCGGCCATAGCCGTAGCGACGCATGCCCTTGGCATCGACCTGGCTCAGCACCAGACCAGACACTTTGACCCCAACCAGTGACAGTTCCCGCAGACCTTGGGTGACCTGACCCCGGTTGGTCTGGTTCCATTGTACTGAATAAATCACCGCATCCGCATGTTGCCCCATGATCCGCGTATCGGGAACAACCAGCACCGGTGGTGTATCAATCACCACATAATCATAGCGCGCGCGGGCTTCTTCGACAAAGTCGCGGAACCTGTCGGATGAGAAAACATCTGCTGCGTTTGTGCTGGACCGCGCACCAAGCAACATATCCAGACCCATTGTCTCATCCGTAAAGATCGCCTCTTCCAGGCTCATATCTCCGGATATCACGGACAATAAAGACCCCGAATTTTCGGCAGCGGTGAAATATTGGTTCAGCGTGCGACGGCGCAAATCACCTTCGATCAACAGCACGCGTCCCCCCATCCGTGACAGGTTATGCGCCAAGGCGATGGACAATGTGGTTTTGCCTTCGCCCGGAACCGAGGACGTCGACAAAATGACCTGTGGGGGTTTGTCCACATTAGACAGCAGCACCGAGGTCCGGATGTTGCGCACCGATTCCGCGCCCGCCGATGTCGGGTTGCTGATCAGGTACTCAGCCAATTTCTGCCGCTGCGTTACTGGCAGTTTGGGCAATTGGCCCAGAACAGGTGTGCGTGTTGCGGCCTCAAGACTGTTGGACGTCCGGAAACCCGAGGACATTACCTGCCGCAGCAACAGCAACGAAAATCCGAGTATCAATCCGGCGCCGATGGAAAAAACCTGTATACGCAGCCGTCGCGGCGCAACGGGTGTGCCAGATACGGCATCTGACAAAACCGAACTGTCGGCCTGCTGCAACCCTATCTGGACGGACGTCTCTTTGAGCCGGGCCAGAAAGGTTTCGTACAACACAGTTGTGGCGTCACGTTCGCGCGTCATCTGCGACAGGATCTGGGCATCTGTCTCCTGTTCGGCAATCTGTTGCGTCAGGTCTTCAAAAGAACGCTGGAGGGCCTCTTGCTTTGTGCGGCCTCGCTCCTGATCGCGCAGGGTCGAGAGGCGAATGCTCTCGATGCGCGCATCAAATTCGGCCTGGGCACGGACATCACCATCAGCGATACGATCTGCCAGCCGGGTCAAAGCCGGATCTCCCAGCAAGACGCCTATCTGACTGATGTCTCCACCATTTGTCACATCGTCGAGCAGTTGCAGGTGCGCGTCGAGCTCGTCCACCGAGCGACGTCCTGCTGCCAGCCGGTCGCGCAAATCCTTGAGACGCAGGTTCAGTGCCTCTAGCGACTCCAGACTGATCAGATCAGACCGGGATCGTAAATCGCTGATGTCGTTTTCCCGTTTTTCAAGATCAGCCTCAAGTTCGGACACGCGTTCCGACAACCAGTTCACAGCAAATTCTGTCGCCTCGAATTTTACCTGAACCTGATCTTCGATATAAACCTGCGCCAGAGTATTGGCGAGCAAACGTGATTTTAGCCGGTCATTGGTTGTGACCAGAATATCAAATAAATAGGTGTTTCGGATCGGCCGCACGACGATGGCGTTTTGTAAGGCGCGCATGAGCCGCACTTGCATTGCCTCGGGATCGGGAGGCGTCATCATGGGCCGTTCGCCCGTGCGCCATTCGGTCCATGCCCATTGCAGTCCACGCCGAGAATAGGGGTTTGGCTCGGCCAGACCATTGAATGTCGGATCTTCTGTCAACGCCAAACGCTCTATCAGGCGCGCCAGAACACGACGTGACGTGATCACCTCAAGCTCGGTATTGATGGCGGCTTGATCGCGGGACACACCCGACAGCACACTTTCCACATCAACGACCTGTTCCTGGCGCGTTTGAAAATCCAAGCGGACAGTCGAGGTGTACAGTGCCGTGGCCATAAAATTGATGTAAAACCAGCCCGCAGCCCCAAAAACCACTGCAAAACCTAAGAGAATCCATTTCCCACGCCAGGCCACGCCAACCAGCCCGAACAGATCCAGACCGTTGCTCAACTCTTCTTCCGAAGGCAGTAGCTGGGGCTCATTCTGGGTGGTCAGTGTCTGTGATCTGGCTGGTTGTTCGGGTTCGGTCATCACAGTTCTTTCAATTCACGTATATTCAATCCGCTGTTATGGACCCTGCAAAGCACGACATGTCAACGATCTCGCTCAATCTTATGCCTAAAATGTCAAAAAGACGCCCACAAATGTAAACTCTCTGTGAAGGCTCCTCAAAAAGATGTCATTTCGTGGAATTTGACTTTCATAAAGGCACAGGTGGTGCTATGCGTTCAACGATTGAACGCATATTTTAGCTAAATTTTTCATCTATCGCTTTTGAGAGGGCCAGAAGTGGCTGAGGAGTTCAAGCCGTTTGTAACAGACACCCTGTCTCCGGAGACGGAGCCAAACGAGAGTGATTACCAGATTCTGCGTCTGTTACAGGACAACCCGAACCTATCACAACGCGAAATCGCGGCTGAGGTTAAAATCAGCATCGGCGCGGTAAATTACTGTTTGCGTGCGCTGGTTGAAAAAGGCTGGATCAAAATCAACAACTTCCGCGCCTCTAACAACCGGCTGCGGTATGCATATGTGCTGACCCCTCGGGGTCTTTCTGAAAAATCCTCTCTGACCAGACGATTTCTACAGCGCAAATTGACCGAATATGAACGTATCAAATCCGAGATCCACAGGCTGAAGGCCGAAATCACAGACTTGCCCGATCTGCCTCCCGAGGCTTCAGGCAGTGTTTCACCACAGAACCATCTGCCAGATCGTGACACCGACACCTCCATCAGTAAGGATACACCGTAATGGAGCATCACCCAGCCCATGCCACTTTGCTCGCCCGGCTCAAGGATAAAACAGCCCGGATCGGGATCGTTGGACTTGGATATGTAGGCCAGCCCCTTGCCCTGCGGTTCGCCGAGGTTGGCTATTCCGTTCTGGGATTTGACGTCAATGCCCAGCTTGTGGACGCCCTGATGGCGGGAACAAGTCCGATTGAGCACATAGACGACGCAAAAATCGCTGCGGCCCGGGCTGCGGGCTTTGAAGCGACGGTAGATTTTTCACGCATTGGCGAAGTCGACGGCATTATGTTGTGTGTTCCAACGCCGCTGAACAAATACCGCGAACCCGATCTGTCCTTTGTGACGCAAACCTGTGATCAGATCGCCCCCTATCTGCGCGCCGGTCAGGTGGTTGCGCTGGAATCCACCACCTATCCGGGAACAACGAAAGAAGAAGTCCTGCCAAGGCTGGAGCAGAACGGATTAAAGGTCGGCGAGACGGTCTTTGCTGTCTACTCTCCGGAGCGCGAAGATCCTGCCAACCCGGACTTTACAACAAATACCATCCCAAAAGTGGTCGGTGGACATACACCGGCCTGCCTTGAGGCCGGGCTTGCGCTTTATGCGCAGGCGATTGATCGGCTCGTGCCTGTGAGCTCTACCGAGACCGCAGAACTGACAAAGCTTTTGGAAAACATCCACCGTGCGGTAAACATAGGCCTTGTGAACGAGATGAAGATCGTCGCCGACCGAATGGGCATCGACATCTTTGAAGTCATTGATGCCGCCGCAACCAAACCCTTTGGCTTTACCGCCTTTTATCCGGGCCCCGGTCTGGGTGGACACTGTATCCCCATCGATCCTTTCTATCTGACGTGGAAAGCGCGCGAATACGGTGTGCACACACGCTTTATCGAGTTGGCAGGCGAGGTGAATACCGCCATGCCAAATTATGTTTTCGGCAAGCTGACGACCGCGTTGAATGACGCTGGAAAATCAGTGCATGGCTCGAAAATCATGGTGCTGGGGATCGCTTACAAGAAAAATGTCGATGACATGCGCGAAAGCCCCTCGGTCGAGATCATGGAACTGATCCGCGACAACGGAGGGGTGCTAAAGTATAGTGATCCGCATGTGCCGGTCTTTCCCAAAATGCGCGAGCACAGCTTTGATCTTAGCTCGGTGCCCCTGACTGCAGAGGTCCTGGCAGATCAGGATGCTGTTGTCATAACCACCGACCATGCTGCCTTTGACTATGATTTCATCAAAACGCACGCCCCCCTGATTGTCGACAGTCGCGGGATCTACCGCACTGCCGCCACCAACATTACCCGCGCCTAAGAGAGCATCCCAATCATGCATAACTTCGCACTCATCTGGGCTGCTGGCTACATCGCTCCCAGGCATATGCAAGCCATCCGCGAGACCGGTAATGATCTAATCGCCGCAGTGCGTGTGCCCATGCAATCACTAAACCATCAACTGAAGGTCGCTCATTTCATATTCAATATGAACGGTCAGGACAGCAAGGGGTTCAAAGCTGCGTGGATCCAGTCTCTTACAGGATTTTCTCCGCTAATACATTTTGTGATGACTAGGAAAGAGACGGTAGCATGACCCAGACCGACGATCGCGTGCGCTCAATCCTTTATGTGCAATATGCCGCGCCAGGGGTGTATCCGCCAATCGAGCGCAGCGCCCGTATCTTCAAGCAGCACGGCTGGAAGGTCCGTTTTTTAGGCGTCCGGGCACTGGGGCAATCAGCCAAGCTGATCTCGAGCCTGCATTCCGAGGACGACATCGAATATCACGTCCACACCCCTGGCGGGCTGCGCGCCCTGCGGTCCTATCTGCGGTTCTGGTGGCGCGCCTGGCAGCGGGTCCGCCGTGAAAAGCCGGATGTGGTCTATCTGTCAGATGCGCTGAGCTATCCTGCGGGCTGGCTGATCTCTTTGACCTGCCGCGCCATCACGGTGCAGCACGAACATGACACCCCGCTGGTGCTAAGCGGGCTACATCGCCTGATCGCCCCCTTCCGCAAGCGGTTCATCCGGCGGGCGGATCTGCGCATCAACCCGCAAGCTGACCGGCTGAGGCTGGTACAAGAGACTACCGGCTGCGGCGAGATCCGGCTGGTCTATAACTGTCCCTCAGTGACCGAACTGCCGCCCGACCGCCCCTTTGCCGACAAGACCGACGGGCTGGTGCTGTGGCACCATGGGTCCTTGGGTGCGGGACGCCTGCCGCTCACCATTATCGACGCTCTGGCCGACACCCCCAATGACGTTCGGCTGGAGTTTGCAGGCTACGAAACCGTCAACACCAAAGGCTTTGTGGACAGCGTGCTGACCCGCGCACGGGAGCTGGGGATCGAACACCGGGTGACCTTTCATGGCGCCATGCGGCGGGACGCGCTCTATGCGGCGGCCTCGCGCGCGCATGTGGGCCTGTCGGTTTTTGTGCGCAAATTTGCGGAACCGATGGTTGGGGCCACGAACAAGCCCTTTGACTTTCTGGGCTGCACCATGGCGCTGCTGGTCAATGACACTGCGGAATGGTCCGATTTTTTTGGCGCGCACGGCGTGGCGGCTACCTGCAACCCCGAAGACAGCGCCAACATCGCGGCGGTGATCCGGGGTCTGTACGAAGACCGTGCCCGTCTGGCTGATATGGCCACCGAAGGCCGGCGCCTGATCGAAACGGACTGGAATTACGAGGCGCAGTTTGCCCCGGTGCTGGCCGAGCTCACCGCGCTTGTGGACAAGAGGGCGCGCTGAGCATGCAGATTTTGGTGCCCAACCTGCCCAACCCCAACCTGCTGGCCAGCTCTTATGCGCGCGCCTTCGAGGCGCTTGGCCATGAAGTGGTGCAGATCAATCCAATGGTCACGCTGGAGCGCGACCCGCTGCTGCGAAACCGCATCACTCGGCGTCTGCTGGAGCGTTGGCGGCTGGAGCGCAATGTGCCCGCGTTGCTCAAACAGCTCTTGGCGCATGACGTGGATATGATCTGGGTCAGCAAAGGCCAATGGTCTGTGCCGGCTCTCTGGCGCGCCTACAAGGCGGCGCGACCTGAAACAGTGCTGGTGTGCTACAACTCTGATGACCCAGTCACGACCTATTCACGTGGTGGCAATGCTCCTTGGGTTACCGAAACAATCGGCAGCTATGATCTGTTTGGTACCTTTAAGCCCGATATATTGCAGGCGCTGAAAGATCATGGTGCGCCTGAGGTCTATCTCCAGCTCTTTGCTTGGGATCCCGACATTCTGCCTCGGGCAGAAACCACCACCCTTGATCATGACCTATTGTTTCTTGCCAATGGCGATGACTTTCGCCAGCAGTGGCTGATCGACATCCTGTCAGACCCACGTACTCAAGACTGGAAAATAGGCATCTATGGCCATTGGCCCCGGTCCGGTCACGCGCGGCTGGATGCCTTAACCCAACCCATGCCCTACCAGCAGGATCAGATCCCACAGACCATTGCCAATGCCGTAGTATCGCTGAACATCCTGCGCCAGCAGAACATCAGTAATCACAATCTGCGCTCTTTCGAGATCCCTGGCGCCGGGGGGCTCTGCCTGAGCCAATATACCGACCAGATCGGAGCGGTTTTTCCGCGGGATGAGGCTGCACTTTATTTCGACACTCCCGAGGATGCGGTGACTCAGGTGCTACGTGTCAAACAGGACCCGACGTTGCGACACAAGATGGTCGCGCGCGCTGGTCAGATTGTACGGGATCACACCTTCAAGGCGCGCGCAGACGCGTTGCTAAAACGCGTATCTCAGCTGAACCAAAATGACCTAGGCCTGATTCTAGGGTCTTCCTCATGACAAAAGCGATTGGAGCAATATCGTGAAATTAGCAATTCTATAGGGCGGCAAAGGGCTGAGATGGCCAAAAAGACAGCCGTAGCACGTGTCACCTTGAAAAGTTTATGCCAATAGAATGAAGGCTTACACAATATGCTAACATATGAAATAGCTGGTTGCGGAGGGGTACTAACCAGCCAGTGCGGTCCAGAGCAAAATGCGGTTCTGCCTGATGGAGAGGCTGCAATATATTTTACATCCTTTGAAGATATCGCCCCAAAACTGGCGTTTTATATAAAAAACTCCATGCGCTTGGAGGCTCTGCGCACAAAAGCTTGCTCCAGAATTCAACACAATACCTACGGTGATCGCGCCTACGTTCTGACACAAGCCCTCATAGATGTAACCGCCGGTCGTCCTCTCAAAACAGAATTAGGACAGTGAGATGGCACGTCTTTACGACAGCCGAAAACGCATTCTGATCACTGGTGGTGCAGGCTTTTTGGGATTACATCTGACCGACTGTCTTCTGGAACAGGGCCACGAGGTCATCTGTGCTGATAATCTATTTACAGGTACCAAGCGCAATATCGAGCATCTTTTTGGCCATCCCAGATTTGAATTCATCCGCCACGATGCGACTTTTCCGCTCTATGTCGAGGTAGATGAAATCTACAACCTCGCCTGTCCTGCGTCACCAGTGCGTTACCAGCATGACCCAGTGCAGACGACAAGGACCTCGGTCCGTGGCGCGATCAATATGGTGGGTTTGGCCAGGCGTCTATCCTGCAAGATTTTTCAAGCCTCGACCAGCGAAGTTTATGGCGATCCTGCAACCCATCCTCAAACCGAAGATTGCTGGGGCAACGTGAATCCCATCGGCCTTCGTTCTTGTTATGACGAAGGCAAACACTGCGCCGAGATGTTGTTTTTCGACTACTGGCGTCAACATGAGCTGGACATCAAGGTGGCGCGGATTTTCAATACCTATGGGCCACGCATGCATCACGCCGATGGCTGGATGGTTTCAAATTTCATTGTTCAAGCTTTGCGCGGCGAACCCATCACTGTGTACGGTGACAGCTCCAAGACCCGCAGCTTTTGCTGTGTGGATGATCTGGTCTCTGGCTTCATTGCCCTAATGGACAGCAACAAAAGTGTCACCGGCCCGATCAACATGGGCAATCCCGGCGAATTCACAATCCACGAACTGGCTGAAAAAACGATTGCCATGACCGGATCTACATCCGAACGGATCGAAGAGCCTCTTCCACAGGATGACCCCAAACAGCGTCGCCCGGACATCACTCTTGCCCAAAAACATTTTGGCTGGAAGCCCACCATCGACCTAGATGACCGATTGGGCCGTACGATTGCGTATTTTCGCGGTCTTTTACCCGAATTAATTGAGCTATGAAGCCAATGACACTCTCTGCTCGATATACTCAAGGAGATATCCAATGAAAGCAGCCATTCTATGTGGAGGACGTGGCACGCGGTTGCGCGAAGTGTCCGAAACCTTGCCCAAGCCGATGGTCCCAATCGGAGACCGGCCAATCATCTGGCATATCATGAAGATCTACGCAGCCCATGGCGTGAATGAATTTGTCCTGCTTTTGGGCTACAAAGGTGAGATTATTCGAGATTATTTTTTGAATTACGCAGCCTTGGCAGCAGATGTGACAGTGGATTTGATGCAATCAGGAGAAAACCGCCTGACGTTCCACAAGAATGTGACCGAAGACTGGAAAGTTACCCTGGTGGACACTGGCCTGAACGCGATGACAGGCGCGCGTTTGCGGCGGGCACGTCACCATCTTGAAGGTGATGACATGTTCCTGGCCACCTATGGCGACGGGGTGGGCGATGTGAATGTCACTGGGCTGATTGACTATCACAAATCTCACGGCAAGACCGCGACACTCTCAGGCATGTATCCTCCAGGACGCTTTGGTGAGCTGGAAGTCAGCGACGGTACGGTTATGGCTTTTAATGAAAAGCCACAGGTTTCAGGTGGTCGGATCAACGGCGGCTACTTTGCTTTCAATCGTAATTTCTTTGACGACTATCTCGATGATAGCGAAAATTTGGTTCTGGAAGAGGCGCCCATGCGCGGCTTGTCACAAAACCGTGATCTCAAAATGTTTGAGCATGACGGATTTTGGATGCCTATGGACACGCCCCGCGAACATTCGTTGCTCAACGGACTGTGGGACAAGGGCACTGCCCCTTGGAAGGTTTGGTCATGACCGCCCCCTTTGCCGGAGTTTTTGCGGGCAAACGCGTCTTTCTAACTGGACATACAGGGTTTAAGGGCGCCTGGATGGCTGAATGGTTGTTGCACCTCGGCGCTGAGGTTATAGGCTACAGCCATGCTGTTGAAGATAGTCCCTGCCTGTTCACCGATCTGGGGTTACAAAACCGCATAACCCATATCATCGGTGATGTACGCGATGGCGCAGCGCTGTATAATGCGCTGGACGCGGCCAAGCCGGATTTTGTTTTTCATCTGGCTGCTCAGGCTTTGGTACGCTATTCTTACGACCACCCGGTCGAGACGATGGAAACCAATGTCATGGGCGTCGTGCATCTTTTGGATGCTCTACGGCGGTTGGACCGGTCCACAACCTGCATCGTTGTGACATCAGACAAATGCTATGAAAACCGTGAGGTTCTGACAGGTTACCGCGAGGATGATGCCTTTGGTGGCAAGGACCCTTACAGCGCATCGAAAGGCGCAGCCGAGGTTGTGGCGCAGTCCTACCTGCGGTCCTATTTCCTGGCCCCCGACAGTCCAGTGCGGATGGCCACGGCGCGAGCGGGCAATGTGATTGGCGGGGGCGATTGGTCAACTGACCGAATTGTGCCCGATTGTATCCGTGACCTGATGGCCAGTCGTCCCATCGGTGTCCGAAATCCTGCCGCCACACGCCCCTGGCAGCATGTGCTCGAGGCGCTAAGCGGTTATATGACGCTGGCCATGCTCTTGTCCGGGGCCTCTACCACGGCCCGCGTGAGTGACCCGCTCGATGTTGCCGAAGGCTTTAACTTTGGCCCTTGGCTGACAGCCAACGTCACGGTAAAAACTCTAGCCGAAGAACTGCTGACCCATTGGTCGGGCACTTGGGAACACAAAGGCGATAGCGCTGCCAAGCCCGAAGCTGGTCTGCTGGCGCTGTCCATCGACAAAGCATTCCACAAGCTCGACTGGCAGCCTGCGCTGGAATTCTCGCAGACCGTAGCGCTAACCACGCTTTGGTATCGCAATGTGACCAGTGGCTCTACCTCGGTCCCTGAACAAACTGCCCAAGATATCGCTGCCTACACAGCGGCTGCACAGGCCAAATCCATTCCCTGGGCCGGCTAAGTCTTAACAAAGGAATTCTACTATGATTGACGGTGTCATCATCACTCCACTGCGACAGATCCCCGATGAGCGCGGCAAAATTATGCATATGTTGCGAGCTGATGCCCCCCACTTCCAAGGGTTCGGAGAGATCTATTTTTCCTGTGTACATCCCGGTGCGATCAAGGCTTGGCACATCCACAAGGTCATGACCCTGAACTATGCGGTCGTGCATGGTATGATCAAATTTGTGCTTTACGATGATCGCCCTGACAGCCCAACCCGAGGTGAGCTGCAGGAGATCCATATGGGTGAAAGTAATTACTGCTTGGTGACTGTCCCACCGATGGTTTGGAACGGGTTCAAGGGCTACGGCCAAGACATGGCAATTGTTGCCAACTGCCCCACCCATTCTCATGACCCCGACGAAATTGATCGCATGGATCCCTTTACTGATAAAATTCCTTACAACTGGGACATTCGCCATGGTTAAGCCCCGCTTGCTGATATTGGGCGGCGCGGGCTACTTTGGGGCGCGCCTAGCTCAGGCTTTCAGTAGTACCCATGATGTGCTTGTCAGCTATCGATCCTGCCCACCCTTGCGGCAGGCTTGGCTAAAGGATCAAAACTTTAGAGCCGTGCATTACGATGCCGCCACCATGTCGACACTGGACACTGGCAACGCTGTGGATATTGTCGTTAACCTGGCTATGCCCGGAGCACGCGAAGCAATGCGTAATCCTGATCGCGCTATGGCTCAGGCAAAAACTACAGCAATGTTATGCCAGAAAATGCTGGACAACGGTCAAGCGAGCCAGTTGCTACATCTTTCAACTTTCCATGTCTATGGTGGCAAGGGCGGTCCTGGCTACAGCGAAGAGACACAGACCCTTCCCACCCATCCCTATGGGATAACCCATTTGGCAGTAGAACGCATGTTACAAGACCACGCATGCGCTAATCTGGCTTATATTTTACGCGCTACGAATATGGCCGGCGCACCAGCACATCTGGATCTTGGTGATCAAGCCGGGCTGATTTTTTTGGATCTTTGCCGACAAGCGGTTCAGGATAACCAGATTACTCTTGGCAATGACGGGGCAAGCCATCGCGACATGCTCCCCTTTAACGATGCGATTGCCGCCTTGCGTCTTTTGGCAAACAAACCCAAAACTCATCATCGGCTCTTTAACCTTGGTGCAGGATATAGCCAGTCACTTTCAAATATTGCACAAACCATTGCAGAGGAATGTCCCGGCACTCCGATCCATTATGGCCACGGCACAGATCCATTCCGAAGCCCTTTCAATATCGATATATCCCGGTTGCGCGCTTTAGGCTGGCGCCCTTTGGGCGATTTGGCTTCAGAGGTGTCCGGCACACTCGAGGCGTTCAAGTGACTGGCGAAATACGATTTCTGGCAATCTCTCCCTCCTGCTTTCGGGTGGTAAACAGAGCAGTCTATCGTGCTCTGGCTGAACGGGGTGTGACGGTTGAATTGATTATTCCTCGGCAATACTTTGTTTTGGGCGAATGGCAGGATAGTGAGCCAGATCAGGATGACGGATACAAAACCACCCGATTAGATCTGACGGGTAATCATCAAAGATTACAACGGTTTTCAGGACTGTCGGCAGTAGTAAAAGCCTTTCGGCCGACTCACATTTACGTGGATGCGGACCCTTCTTCCGTGATGGCCCTCCAAGCAGCCATAGCTGCACCAAAAGCCAAAATCAGTACAATAACTGCTGAAAATTTGCCTACAAAGACCAGGAAGCACGTAATCCAAGCCCTGCGCGACCGCAACCTGCGCGAAGCAGCCAATATTTGTATTAAATCAGTTTTGCGCCAGCTAAGTCGGCCACGAATGGATAGAGTTTTTACACTTAGTGAAGATGGCAGTGAGGTCACACAAAATATGGGCTTTACTGTTGCCAAATTACCCCTTGGCTATGATACCCGGCTTTTCTATGTGCAAAGAGAAGAGATCCGCGCGGCCACCCGAGAAAGGCTGGGTCTGACGTGTCCCACCATTGCCTATTTTGGGCGACAGGTCCCAGAAAAGGGCATCCATATTTTGCTGGAGGCACTGGCCCAGATTTCTGACCGGCCTTGGCAGTTACTCATGGACCATTTTGCCGTCGACAGTGCCTATGCCCGCCAGTTGACTACCCAGATCGACGCTCTGGGCCTGTGTGACCGGGTTGTGTTTTTTGAATCTTCCCACGAGGATATGCCTAATTTCATGAATGCTGCTGATTTGGTGGTGCTGCCTTCGATCAGTACCCCCAAGTGGAAAGAACAATACGGCCGTGTCATTCAGGAGGTGCAGGCCTGCGGGCGGGTCATGGTGGCCTCGCGCTCGGGCGCCATCCCCGAGGTCATGGACGGCCATGGCCATTTGGTGCCCGAAGGTGATGTCTCGGCTCTGGCCGCGACACTGCGCGCGCTCTTGGCAAGGGGGGAGTTTCTGGACCTCGATGCTGCGGCTTCGGCACGGGCCAACCGGTCTATCGAACGCCAGGCAGAACTTCTTCATAGCTACATGCTGGAAGAGGGCGGATCGCGCGCATGAGTTGCCCCCGTCCCCCTGCATCTGATAAAGGATTCATCTCCACATGACTGACAAACCCCGTTTTTATCCCGTCTCTATGCCGCTTCTGGCGGGGCGCGAGCTTGAGTATGTCACTGATGCCGTCCAAAGCGGATGGGTCTCTTCGCTCGGCGCTTATGTCAATCGCTTCGAACAAGAGTTCGCCGCCTTCTGCGGGGTCGAACATGCCATCTGCGTCACCAACGGGACTGTGGCGCTGCATCTGGCGATGGTTGCCCAAGGGATCGG
>JAQXDR010000152.1 GCA_029251265.1 Pseudoprimorskyibacter sp.
GCGTTTCCTCGTCAATGCCAATGTGTATCTTGCGCCAAATCCGGCGCTTTGGCCCGCCATGTTTACGGGCAGTCCACTCGCTTTCACCCTCGGCTTTGATGCCCGTGCTGTCGATCAGAGGGTTTAGTGGGCCGGTACCACCACGATAGGGCAGGCTCACGTTCAGGGTTTTCTGGCGACGGCACAGGGTACTAAAGTCTGGCACCGACCAATCCAAGCCGATGAGCCGCAGCAAGCTTTGCACAAAACCGGTTGTCTGCCAAAGCGGCATCCCGAACAGCACTTTGAGCGTAAGGCATGCCTGGATCGCAGCATCACTGAACCTCTGTTGCCGACCACGCGTACCGCTCGGCGGCGGCACCCAAACCATCACAGGATCAAACCAGATCAACAGAGATCCGCGCCGGCTTAGACTGTCATTGTAAGCAGACCAGTTCGTGGTCTTGTATTTTGTAGGCGCCCAGCGGCTCATGCCCTCCAGCTATCATATTGGATTCAAACAGTGAATCCCCAGTGGGATTTATGCAACAAGGCCGGTATTTCCCTGAAAAAATAACGTAAGCTGATTCAAGAACCAATCGCAATTTCAGGCTCAATGGATGGAAGCATCTTCTCATTGCAAAGTGACCTCTTACTGCGCTCTTGTTGTAGCGGGACAACTCTTATAGCACATCAGCGCGGCTTGGCTCATATAACTTGAAAACCTTTTCTACGTCTTTAGTCTAACACCGCATTTGCTTGCCAGAGATAGTGCGACGTCCAGCTTCCCAGCCCTGATTTTTGAGAACGCGCTTCACGTCAGCATCAGAGATAATCCTCACCCAAGATACAAAAACGTTTGGGGTTGGCGTGGCACTGGCGTCTGACTCCACTTGGGACGGGCAAGATAAGTTCTTTGCCCGAGGGTCTTGCACGCCACAGGTGGAGTCAGAGAAAAATCCCTGGGCAAAACCATCTCGTGTGATGTCGGTTGTCACGCAACCAATTTTAATTTCTTGGTCTTAGGTCATTCCCAAAGCCTCTTTGTACATTTCCAATACAGCTTCCTGCTCGGCGATCTCGTCTTTGTCTCGTTTTCTGAGGCTTACGATCGCTCTTAACGCCTTTTGGTCATAACCCCGCGATTTGCTTTCTGCATAAACTTCGCGAACCTGATCTGCGATGTCTTTCTTTTCCATCTCCAGCCGTTCAATCCTTTCGACGAATTGCCGCAGTTCGCCAGCGGTTACCTTGTAGCTATCTTGGACAACATCCTGTTCCATTTTTTCACCTCGTTTTTGTAAGTTTTGCTCTGTGGCAATTCAGCCACCGGTATCGCATTGTATGCAAATAAAATAAAATACTGTTTTTAATAAGAAATCATAATATTTTAACGGTCAAAGCAGTTGCGGCGTTCCGGCTCCACCCCGGCGTTATTTGAGCGATCTGCGTTGCCATATTCTTTGAGTGGTCGCTGTGCGTCATGAATTGGCATAATTCACCGGTTGCAGTACGATCATTTGCGTCATCGCTCATTTGGCTCTCCTCGTTTGGCAAACAAGTAGCCGTTTCACCATCCAGCCTTCAAGCCCTTGCGAGACAACTTCGCTTCCAGTATCGCCTGAAAGAGGGTTTTTGAAAGGAAATCGCATGGAACTGATTATTTGGATCGGCGCTTTGATATCCTGTTTGGGAATTGCCGGCATCGTGCTGAGCATCGTGCGGGTGCGGCGCGCGCGCAAAGCCAATCTGAGTGATCAAGATTTACGTCTTGCGATTCAAAAAGTGATCCCTCTTAATATGGGGGCGTTGTTTACCTCTGTTATCGGTTTGATGCTCGTGATTCTTGGTATTTCCTTTAGCTAATCAACGCCATGATATGGGTGATGGCGTCAGCTGATAACGGGAGTTGGCTCACAATGCCGGAGACCACGGCTGAGTCGCTCTGACGGACCCTCAGACGATCCCCTGGGGCTAAAAAATTCATGAGCTGTGCGGACGTCATCAGATGACGCCAGACGTGCAACAGAAATCGTATTTTAAAAGATTTCCAACCGCACAAATGGAAAATCTTGCTGCACTCTTCACCATTCATGTAAAAGTTGCGCAGCGTATGCTTCACGGATTTTAGACTTGAAACATATTCACGTTTCGATATACGTTATAAAGTACGGAGGAAAAAATGACACCAGAAGTAATCAGCTTTTTCGATCATGCCACAAACACAATCTCATATGTTGTCCGCGATCCCGAGGGCAGAAATTGTGCGATTATCGATAGCGTACTTGACTTCGATTATGCCTCTGGACGGACCGATACGGCTTCGGCTGATGCCATTATAAAATTCGTCAAGGAGCAAAAATTGATCGTTGAATGGCTGTTAGAAAGCCATGTGCATGCAGATCATTTGTCAGCAGCTCCATACCTTCAAACGGCTCTTGGTGGCCAAATCGGGATTGGAGCTCAAATAACGACCATTCAGGAAACTTTTGGCAAAGTTTTCAACGAAGGAACCGAATTTCAGCGGGACGGGTCGCAGTTCGACGCATTATTTCAGCAAGGCGACAGTTTTCACATAGGGCAGATGCGGGTAGATGTGCTGCACACCCCGGGTCACACACCCGCGTGCATGACTTATGTGGTAGGTGATGCAGCCTTTGTCGGCGATACGCTTTTCATGCCCGATTTCGGAACCGCCCGCTGCGACTTCCCGGGTGGATCATCCGAACAATTGTTTAAATCTATTCAGAAAATTTTGACCTTTCCCGATGAAACTCGTATCTTTGTTGGCCATGACTACAAAGCACCTGGCCGCGACGAATACGCGTGGGAGACAACGGTCAGAGCACAGAAACAACGTAATATCCACATCGGCGGCGCCGCCTCGGTTCAGGAATTTGTCTCTATGAGGGACCAGCGGGACGCCAAGCTGTCAATGCCAAGGCTTATCGTTCCCAGCCTTCAGGTAAACATGCGTGGTGGACGCATGCCACCGGCAGATGACAGCGGAAATGTTTACCTAAAAGTGCCAGTGAACAAGCTGTGAAAAAAAATCTCGATAGGATCAGAAAAAGTGATTGAAGATGATTGGCTTATGGGCGTGCTAGGCGGCCTGATGATTGGCGGCGCGGGCGCGCTCTACTTATTGGGCAATGGACGCATCATGGGCGCATCAGGTATTTTGGGCGGTCTGTTAGATGGAAGTGGTAAAGACACGGCGCGCGACCAACTTTTTTTTCTGACAGGACTTATCTTGGCACCGGCGGCATTGGTTCTGTCCACAGGAACACATCCAACAAATATTACCAGTGATGTATCGATTTTGATCGCAGCTGGATTGCTGGTGGGGATCGGCACGCGATTGGCCAATGGATGTACTTCGGGCCATGGTGTCTGCGGGATATCAAGGTTGTCCTTGCGAGGCATAGCAGCAACAGTGATCTACATAACGGCCGGAGCCACGACAATGCTCGTATTCCGGCATATATTGGGGATAATCTAACGTGCGGTCTTTGGTGGCCTGTGTCTCTGGTAGCCTGTTTGGAGCTGGACTCGTTATCTCGGGTATGACGGACACAAACAAAGTTCAGGGCTGGCTTGACGTATTTGGCCACTGGGATCCAACATTGACTTTTGTTATCAGCGGCGCTTTGGTTCCAATGATCGGAGCTTGGGCGTTGATATCGCACAGAAATCGCTCTTTTTATGGAACATCCATACCAAGTCCAAAGTCAAACGTGATCAATCGCCCCTTGATCGTTGGTTCCATACTTTTTGGTGCCGGATGGGCGTTATCTGGTCTGTGTCCCGGACCAGCAATCGCCACGTTGGGGTTTGGTGGGGCAAGTCACTTTGTCTTTTTGGGAGCGATGTCTTTAGGAATGACCGTGGCTCCAATTTTGCGTCACAGTATAGACAGTAGCGCAACAGCAGGGTAATTCGGTTTTATGCAAATACACCACTTGAGCCCCGACTACGCTGTTTCACCGCAGATTTCACCAGAGGATGTTGCAGCAATCGTTCAGGCCGGTTTTGCCGGTGTGATCTGTAACAGACCAGATACCGAGGTGCCCCACGCTCTTCGAGCAGATGCATTGCGTCACGCCGTCGAAGCCGCGGGTCTACGATTTGAAGAATTGCCGCTGACGCATCAAACGATGACCTCTGACAATATAGCAAAGCAAGTCGAGCTGGCCAAAGCGTGTAACGGGCCTGTGCTTGCCTACTGTGCATCGGGAACACGGTGTTCTGTTGTGTGGGCGATATCACAGGTTGGACATATGTCCGTGGACGACATTTTACAAAAAGCGCGTTCAGCGGGCTACAATCTTGAAGGTTTGCGGCCAACACTGTCGTCCATGGCGCAGTCTGCCGAGATCTAGCAGGTAGATAGAAGTTCACATTTGCAGAGGTCTAATCTATCCACAAACAGACCCGAGGAACAGCAAAAGTCTATCACGCCAGCATGGCGCATACCCAAAATATATCTTTAGCAAGACATCTTTCGCATTATCCATAATGCTGTGACCAACATAGTCGCGTCGGACCGTTTTCATCGATAAAGCAAGAAAAACTTTACTAATTTCCGATGCAACACTTGGTACATAATCCTGTGAAATGACTGTTTTATCTAAGGGCGATGTCCCAACGCTGGCCGAAAGTATAAAAACCGAAGCAAAAATGAAAGTTGAAGGCGAGCCTTCTATGCCTCGAGAATATGAAAGTAGCTTAGGGATCACTTTCTGGATGGACCTCAAGGGTGAAGGACTTGAATTTTCGGCCCCTACAATTCGAACCTCTGATCCTGAAATATCTGTCGTGATCGTTCCTAATAACCAATCTATTGAGGATGTATACCTGTTCAATTTTAAAGGTAAGCGCTTCTCTTTTGCCAAACCATCTCAACGTGCGCGCCTGCACAGCGACACACTTTCAGAGTTGTCATAGCGCAATCCCGATTTGGATATGATATTTACAAATGTTGGGCAGCCCGAAGTCCGATGGCATAACCCAATTGCACGAGTTGGACGCGCTAAACTGATAGCAGAGAGTTTCAACTTAGAAGCAGAGAGTGACCTCGGTGATCCTATTGATTTTGAGGCGATGTTCGCTGTATTTTTTGAGCCGATCCAGTGGATGGGGGAGGGGAGCCACTGCAATGTATCCGTCCGGTGAACCCGACCTAACGAAGTTTGCGGGTGTGATCTAAGTGTCCACTATCGATGGTGGACACTATGAGGCACTCTATGACTGGCAAGCGCAGGAAACGATTTTGGTCGGATGATGAGAAGCGGGAGATTTGCCAGCAGACAACGCTGCCGCGTGTTTCGATAGCGCAGGTTGCGCAGCGCTACACCGTCAATGCCAATCTGATCCATAAGTGGTTGAAAGATCCGCGCTTTGCGCCGCAAGCTGAGGAGACAGGCGATGTGGAGGAAGCAAACGCGTTTCTGCCCGTCGAGGTCTCAGCGGCTGAAGCAGCGCACGTTCAAAATGCCTGCGTCATCAATCCAGCGCCCACTCCATCGGCCAGTCGCGTGGATATCACATTGTCTGATGGACGACGGATCCTTGTTGAAGGGCCGACGGCCTTGGCCTCGGTGGTCGGCTTGGTACAAGGATTGATGGTTTGATCCCCGTCCCAAGCAACACGCGGGTCTGGCTGGCTGCGGGTGTCACGGACATGCGGCGCGGGTTCAACACGCTGGCAGCACAGGCTGAACAGTTTCTGGCCGAAGATCCATACTCTGGCCATCTGTTTGTGTTCCGTGGCCGCCGTGGTGATCTGCTCAAGATCATCTGGTGGGATAGCCAAGGGGCGTGTTTGTTCTCGAAGCGGTTGGAGAATGGGCGGTTCGTCTGGCCTGCCGCCAAGGACGGTAAGATCAGCCTATCAGCGTCGCAACTATCGATGCTTCTTGAGGGCATTGATTGGCGGATGCCGCAAAAGACATGGCGTCCTTTGTCAGCCTGATAGACCTATAAACATGGTTTATTGGGTGGTTTTGGGATTCATCTTTAGACGCTGATCTTGTATAGGATCGGCTATGCTAAATAGCCTCGATAACACCTCAGAAGACCCAATAGAACTGCGGGCAATGAACCGCCTTCTTGCAGGTGAGGTGAAGTCGCAGGCACTGCTCATCGAGAAGTTGAAGCACCAACTGGCAGGCCACAACCGGCACAGATTTGGTACGTCGTCAGAAAGCCTCGATCAACTCAACCTGATCTTTGCAGAAGCCGAAGCCATTGCTGATGCCGCCGTAGAACAGGCAACGCCGACACCATCTGCGGACACTGATAATCCGCCACGCCAACACAGCCGCAAACCTTTGCCTGATCATCTGCAACGCAATGATCAGGTTCTGTCACCGGGCAGTGATTGTGATCACTGCCGTGGTGCGTTGAAGACGCTGGGTGAGGATGTCTCCGAAGAGCTGGAATATGTGCCGGGTCGGTTTGTCGTGAACCGGTTCATCCGTCCCCGTAAAGCCTGCGCGGATTGTGAGGCTTTTGCCCAAGCACCACTGCCATCGCGCCCGATTGAGCGCGGCAGACCGGGTCCGGGACTTCTGGCCCATGTGATGGTGTCCAAACATGCCGATCACCTGCCGCTGTATCGCCAAAGCCAAATCTATGCGCGTGACGGTGTTGAGATTGAGCGCTCGACCTTGGCTGACTGGGTGGGGCGATCAACAGCACTGCTGGAACCACTCGCTGACGCCATTGGACGCATTGTCCAGCAAGGCGATGCGCTGTTTGCAGATGACACGCCAGTCAAGATGCAAGCCCCAGGGAACAAGAAGACCAAGACCGCGCGGATCTGGGCCTATGTCAGGGACGAGAGACCGTGGTCTGGCCAATCGCCACCATGTGCGTGGTACAAGTTCACGATTGATCGCAAGGGCGAACATCCCGTCAGCCATCTGTCCGGTTATCAGGGGTGGGTGCATGCAGACGGATATACCGGATTCAACGGCGTCTTCGGCGACGGCAAAGCAAGCGAGATGGCATGTATGGCCCATGTCAGGCGCAAGTTCGTTGACGTCTTTGCGTCGCAGGGGTCTTCCGTCGCAGAGGAAGCCATCAGGCGCATCGCACTGCTCTACGCCGTTGAGAAAGAGGCCCGTGGCATGATGCCAGACGCCCGCGTCGTACTGCGACAAGCAAAGTCCGAACCTGTCTTTGATGAACTAGAGGCATGGCTGCACGCGCAGTTGCCACGGATATCGGGCAAGTCGCCATTGGCGCAAGCCATCCGCTACGCCCTTGGTCGCATGCCTAAAGCGCGCGGATACCTCGACAATGGGTTCCTTGAACTGGACAACAACGCCGCCGAACGCGCCATGCGCCCGATTGCCTTGGGCCGGAAGAATTATCTGTTTATGGGATCTCAACGCGGCGGCAAGTCTGCGGCCATCGTGTACACCCTGATCGAGACGGCCAAACTGAACAAAGTAGATCCGCAAGCATGGCTCACATGGGTGCTGGATCGCATCGCAGATCATAAGATCAACCGCATCGATGAACTGATGCCGTGGTGTTTTGCGGCAAAAACTGAGTAGTCAGCGTTTGCTGCGGATGCGAACGCTAACCAGTCATTGCGCCAAAGCAGCCGTTCGTGCACGGTGCAGCAAAATCAGAGGTCAGATGACCGAGTTGCGGGACAAAGTGACGTTGATTGCATTCAACAGAGCGCTCTGTTTAACGGGAGGGCATCGAAATCCTAACCTAAAAAATGACGGCTTGAGGCACATACAGGCAGGCGACTCCAAGGAAGGTAGAACAAATGGAAAGCACAATCACGACCTCATCAAATGGAAGCACTTGGGAGATTGTGCCTGCCAATACTATCGCGGGAATAATTCTCGCGGTGCTATTTTTCTACTTGTTTTTCAGACATATGCTCTTCGTCCTAATGTTCATGGACGTAATCCTTGGATGGCTCCGTAAGTTTGGTTGGTTCCCAAAAAGAGGGAAACGCCGCAAAACAATTATACATTGGGTTATCGCCCTAGGCTTATTCTTGGGGTTCCTTGCCGTTGCAGGTTCTGCGGGTTGGCTAGAATTCATCCCTAAGTAGTTGACACCATCCTCAGTGGGCACAATGGGCTCGGAGGAGACCTCGATGCTTCTTGGTCGAGTTCGATGTTGCCCAATGACCGTTCAGAGCCCATTGTGTGAATTCAATTTTTGTGTTGCATGCGCTCGCAGCGCGGGAATTGCTGCAGTTGCGTAATTTCCTATGCCATTGCGGAGCGGGAAAACCGGTCATTCGTCAAGGTCGCGCGAGAATGAAACGCTCAAGATTCCGACCGCAGGCGTAGCAAGCCGTGCGGGTTTTGAATGATTGATCTCGGTGCTTCGCGACTGATGACCCATTGGCCAGATTGCCCGAGAGTTCATTTCGCCTTTGCCCTTTTGAACTCAAACGGGCTGATGGAAAACTCTGCTTTGAAGCACTTCGAAAAGTGGCTTGGTGATGCGAAGCCACACGCTAAACCTACTTCCGTGATACCCAACTGGGATTGTATCAGTAAGCGATACGCTTCACGCAGGCGTAGGCGCATGTAGTGACGTTTTGGCGACGTTCCGATGTACCGCTGAAACAATCGCTCTAATTGCCTTGTGGAGATGCCAATGTCTTTCGCAAGGGCAGAAGGAGCGACGGGATATTCAATCGTGTTTTCCATCGCCGCAATAGCCTTAGAGACGATGGGGTGCAGAACCGACATGCTGCTCGGGGATCCAGTATCGACGGATTTCTGGACCAATCGAATTGGTGCGTAGCATAGGCTCTCTGCAACGATATTCGAGAAAGCGGCTCCATGATCCAACGATATGAGGTCTAGAAAGAGATCGATGCCGGAAATACCGCTAGAGCTCGAGCAACGTAACCCTTTGGAAAGGTGAGTATTACGACTAAGCGTGACACTTGCGTACAGTTCAGTAAAACCTGTACGATACCAAGGGTGAATAGCTGCTGACTTGCCGTTTAGCAAGCCTGTGCGCGCCATGATAATTGACCCTGTGCCCAATCCCGTGATGCGTGTTTGGCCGCGACCAAAGCGGGCGAGCCACGGTTTTAGGCCCCCAATGTCATTCTCGAATGCGCCTTCCCCCGATACGATGACGATGTCCTTCGGCTGCTCGATGTCGCGGATATCGCTGTCTACCGCCAGTGCGATCCCCACACTGGATCGGACTGCAACACCGGCTAAGCTGCATACTTTCCAATCATAGAGCCTCGAGCCCGCCACGAGGTTTGCAGTTTGGAGCGTCTCAAGTGCAGAAACCAAGGATAGATGGGAAAATCCATCTAGCAGGACGAAGATAAAGAGATGTGTCCTGTCTTCTGTTTCGCACGCACGTTGCGCCCCCGCAACATTAAGCGTCTGTTCCTTTTTCATGTCTCGATGTCCGCAAACACGCCTTAAGCTGGAAGATGGATATTGTGCGTTGCACGCAATTTTGCGTCGAGCGTCGGATCAAAACGGGCCTCAGATCGTTTGCTCAAGATCTCCTCTTTGCGCTGTGTTGCTTTGATCAATAGGTTCGGCTTGTCCAATTCTGCCCATTCCTTTGGAGAGGTACGATCGCCCAATGCGGGATAGACAAAGTCGGATTGCATCCGGTTGAGCGTTTGGTCGGTCCCAAGATAGTGGCCGGGGCCGCCCATGCAAACCTGTTCGATTTGATCCAGCGCAAGGGTCTCGTCGTTCACTTCGATCCCGCGTACACACCGCAGCGCTTGACCAATGATGTCATCACTGAGGATGAGGCTTTCATGACAGAACCCCAGCAGCGACGCATGCATGCCTGCGGCTTCATAGACCATGTTCAACCCCGAAAGCCCTGCCATAACATTAGAACACATCTGTTCCCAACCTGCCTGCATGTCGGGCATTTTGGAGTCTGATGCGCCAGCGGGGGCACCACCAGGCAAGTCATAGAATTTGTGCATTTGTGCACAGCCCGCGGTCAACAATGCTTGCTCGCCCGATCCGACCGACATAGCACCAGTGCGCAGATCCAGTCCGAACGGCCATGTGCCGAAAATGGCGGGATGACCCGGTGCGATGGCATTGACGTAGACGAGGCCAGCAAGACATTCAGCGGTCGCCTGTGTGATTGCACCAGCGATTGTCGATGGTGCGGTTGCACCTGCCATGCCCGCTGACAAAAGCAGCACAGGCATGCCGCCACGAATGCAGGCCTCCATGACTTCGCAGCTTTCGGTGGCAAATTTCATAGGCGGTACAACAAAACAGTTGGAGTTTGAAACAAAGGGACGTTCACGATACGCCGCCTCGCTCCCAGCAATTTCATATAGCATTTCAAACGCACCAGCGACGAAGGCTGGTTCTGTAAATGATACGCCCACATGCTTGGTCGTGCCTGACGTACACGCGTAAATCGAATTCAGATCCATTTCGTAGTTGTCAGGAATATCGCGGCAAATCATCGGGCGCTGCAAGAAGTGTACGTTGTCGAGCTCGTCCACAATGCGGGCAGCGTCGTGCAAGTCTTGAACAGTGCATTCGCGGTATTCATTGCCGTGAACATCGACAATATGCACGGCGGCCCCGGCAGTCCCGTAGTGTACGCGATTGCCTGATAGCAACAGGTCGTTCTTGCCATCGCGGCTGAACAGGGTCACTTCACGGCGGGCATTGGCTAACATGTCTTCGACAAGCGCGCGGGGGAACCGGATACGTCCGTCGTCGCCCTGTATTGCGCCGGCTTTCGTCAGGATTTCGACGCCAGACGGCGGCGCATCTGCAAGCCCAATCCGCTCAAGTGCTTCGAGTGCCGCATTGTGGATTTTCTGAACGTCAATATCTGAAAGCGGCTTGTAACGTCCTCCTTCCATACCTGCACGGATCGGACGGACATCATCGGATAATGGTGCAGCACGAAGCGCTTGGCGGGCAGAACGACCGCCAGAGCGGCGAGGACTATTTGATGACATTTCTAAGATCGCTTTTGTTGGGGGCATCTACTGCCATTAAGCAGTAAATTGATACTCGATTTCGGAAAAGGCATTTTCGCCAAAGCCATAAGCGAACTTTGGTCCGTCCGCCCCTGCGCGCACGCCATGCTCTACATTTGCGGGGATGAAGACCGCCGAGCCGGGTGCAATGTGGTGGGGTTGCCCATCCATCGTGACGATGCCAGATCCTGAGAGACAGAGATAGAATTCTGGGGGCTCATGACGGTGCAGGTGTAAAACGCCATCAGCTGGAAACGTCGCGACACCCAGAACCAATCCGTTCGACGCAGTTTTGTCGCCCGAGATAAGCGTTTGCCATGTTAAGTCCCCGAAAACGGGATCAAATCCGCCCTCAATCGCTTGGTCATCCAAAGCAGCGACAAATGCAGTCGGGGTATCGTTGGCGGCTTCCGGGACGAAGGGTCTATCGTCAAGAAGGTCATTTAATGAAGATTGGGGCATGTGGGTTTTCCTGATGATAGATGTTGAGCTTGTTCCTTCACGATATCCACCACTTGCGTAGGAAATAAAAACGAGGAAAGATACAATTTATAGGCAAAAAAATTTGGTGCTAGAGTATGCTGGAAAAACAAATCAACCTCACTTGGCTGCGCACATTTGAAGCCGCAGCCCGGCACTTGAATTTTACCGAGACCGCGGCGGAACTTGGTCTGACACAAACGGCTGTAAGCCTTCACATCAGGTCGCTAGAGGGACGATTGGGCAATCGCTTGTTTCATAGACGTGCGCGGCATTTGTCCCTGACAGAAATTGGTCAGGCCTATGTGCCGACGGTGAGGCAATCACTGTCCGACATCAGCCTTGCAACGGCCAGCCTCTTTGGCACGACGACAAAACGCATGGTCACGCTGAAAGCGCCCATCTCAACGTCTGCTCTCTGGCTGGCTCCACGTCTTCCCAAATTCAGAGAGTTGCATCCCGGCATTGAGCTGCGATTGGTTTCCAACATTTGGACTGACACGACGGGGTTTGATGACGTTGA
>JAQXDR010000047.1 GCA_029251265.1 Pseudoprimorskyibacter sp.
CCCGCGAGAGAAGCCCGGAGTGCCCCTGTGTCGAGCACGTGCTTTGCCCATCCCCCTCCCCATCGAACACCCTTGTTGCGGTCCTCTGCATCCGCTCTGCACCCCTCTGAAGAAAAAAACGAAGCGGGGTCCCCCGGCGACCCGCAGGCCGCCGAGGGTTCTATCAAGTGAGCTTCTTCGAGATCACATAGTCCGCCAGCGCCTCAAAGAACTGCGCGGCATCCCGGAAACCCTGCGCCCGGGCAGCGATGTCCTCGGCGTCGGAACGACAAAGACCACCGTCGTATTCCACGATGGCGGCCCTCTCCTCAAACGCGTCGATGTCCGGAATGGGTGTCATCCCGGCAACCCGATCGCGTCGACGATCTCCCGTTTCTGGCTGTCGCTGATCCCCGCCGAGTAGATCCCGTAGGTCAGCCCGTTCTCGGACCGCGCCGCCTGATGCCCCACCAGTGATGCGGTGAAGTGTTCCGGCACACCGGTCCGTTCGCACTGGGTGATGAACCACTTGCGCGTGCTGTGGAACACCAGTCCCGGACGCGCCACCCCGGCCCGTTCGCGGAGCTTGGCAAACCCCTTGGTCACCGCCGCAACGGTCAACCCCGGAAAGAGACGCTCGCCCCCCATCCCCGGCAGCATCGCCGCCAGATCATCGTGCAGCGGCACCTCGCGCTCCGCCGCATCGGTCTTGAGCAGGCGCACCCGGTTGGGACGCACCGTGACAAACCACCCCAGAGCGCCCCGGTGGTCGAGGTCCTCGCGCAGCACCCCCGCAGCCTCGCCCGCCCGCATGCCCGTCAGCAAGCAGAACCGCAGGACCTCCCGGAGTTGGCCGTCGGCAGCCCCCAGCAACCGGGTGACCTCGGCATCGGTCGGGGCCACGTAGGACGCCACCTTGACCTTCTGCGCCACCCTGACAGCCCTGAAGGGGGTATCCTGCAGGGTCCCCTCATAGACGCACCAATCCAGAAAGTGGCCCACCTGCGACAGGATCCGCTTCTGGGTCTGCGGGGTGATCCGGGGGGCCTCCGACAGCGCCACTAGGTCTTCAAGCCCGAGCCCCTTGCGCCGCTCCGACTTCCCGACATGCCGCCCGAGTTGGGCCACCAGCGACACGAACCGCCTGCCGTCATCACGGGTTAGCGACCCGATGGACCGGGGACCGAATACCGACACGAGCAGCCCGATGCTGAACCGCACCGATTTAAAGCCGCCGTGGCGCAGCTCGTCCGAGCGTTTGTTCAGGTAGCCACGGGCCAGATCCCGAACCAGCTCTTTGCCGACCACCCGAACCTTGCGGGCGAAGACCGGGGGTGCGACGGGGGCCACGCGTGTCAGATCCCCCTGCCCGGCCTTGGCGACGATTTCTTCGTATTTGGCGTTGACCTCGGCCGCCCGTACCTTGGCCAGCTTGGCGTCGCCGGTCTTCAACGACTGCTTCAGCGCCTGCCCCAGTACCGGCTGCAGGGCCCTTGGATAGGTGCGGCGATAAAGCCACGTCTGTTGCTTGAGATACGCGTAGGGAATGCGCATAGATCCTCCTGTCTGGGGCATCCGCCCCCGATGTCGATGTGATTGAAATTTTGGGAAGGCGTTCAATCGCGGGCTGGGAATTGGATCTTCCCTGCGATGAGCGTGTCGTCCGGCTCGCCGTATTCCCCGGCCAGCGGTCCGTCGAGGCTATGGCCCCCGTAGCAGTCGTCAAAGACATACGCGATCCGGAAGCGGTGTTCGGGGATGTCGTCAAAGGCCCGGATCACGACGACGTCTCCGGGTTGCAGGTCAGTCATGGTCCGCCCTCCGGCAGATCACGATGGCGATGACAAAGACCACGGCAACCGCAGAATGAGACCGCGCGGCCAGCCAGACGAGTGTGGTCAGAACCGCCCCGGGCGGCAATGAAACGAGAAAACCCCCGGCAAGGCCGCCGAGGGTGCGAAGGGTCTTCATGGTGTAAGCTCCTGTATCTATGCTTCTATTTTAGATACGGGAAAGGCCTCGGTTTTTTGGGGGGGCGACCAGAAGATCACTGCTCCCTGCCCCAAATTCAAGGATGACTCGAAAGCGCAGTTTGCAAAATCCTAGGCGAACGACAGTATGACAGGCTTGCCGAGCGTTTAGCTGCCGCTGGCCAACCGATCTGGTGCCACGCTGCGGCCTCACCGGACCCGCCATTCGTGCACCCTGCAGCATTTCGATAGGCGAGTGACCGACACGCGGACAAACAGCCCTTCCTTTACGGGAGTATCTTTGTGGTGCTAAATTACCCCGGTCGCTCTTATGCGGCCGGGGTAGAACCTTCTGAAACAATCCATTGACACCCACTCACGGATATTCATGGAGTAGACGAAGTTACTTTCAAGTCGCCAATATTGTCAATATGATAATGTTGGCGACTTGCCTCGCTTTGGCAAATAGTTTTGAAAGGTGACAATTTTGAGCAGGCGAACAAAAACAAGGCTTTCCGCGCTTTTTGAACTGCGCAGCATGCTGCGCGCAATGGAGCAAGAGGTCGGGCTCGACAGTCTGACACAAGTGGAAATGGACGTGTTTCTTGCGGCGCACGCTTTGTCAGGAGCACGAGGAGATGTCGTTACATCAGACGAAATCCGTAACCATGCCCTAACCTCAGCGATCGCGCAGGCGTCCTATCATAGGGCGTTGCGATCTTTGATATCTTTAGGTCTGCTCGAAAAAGCGGAAGGATACAAAGCGAGGCACTACTTGGTTCGCAACGATCTAGCTAATAATTGAAATGTATCTATGACGTTTTCGATTGTCTGCAAGCCCATGGATGGAGCGGTGATATCAATTCCTTCGACATTTCCAACCTCTCATTAATTGGGTGTACTCCGTGAGCTTTGTGATCATTATCCTAGCCTATGTCTTGTGTCATGGACTGACAGCGATGGTGGTGACACCAGTGCAAGGTTTGATCTTGCCTGAAGTCACGGTATTTGCGAGCCTTGTGTATCTACCGCACGGTGTCAGGGTTCTTGCGACATGGGCATATGGCTGGAAAGCGATCCCTGTTCTGGCGATCGGCGCGACGATATCGTCCTACCTTTTCAGCTCGTCCGACGACTTGCGCCTCCTTGAACCTGCGCTGCTTCAAAGCATTCTTGTAGGATCAGCCGCGGCATTTATCGCTTTCGAGATTGTGCGACTTATTGGGTTTAACTACTACTTTGACGGGTCCAGAAACTTGCGGCTGAAGGGTATGATCGTCATTGGGGCCTTGTCTTCGGTAGTCAATTCGCTCGGCCAAACGCTAGTTTATTCAGAGCTTATTGATCTTGAGAAGGTCATCGAAGTTAAGGCGACCTATGCTGCCGGGGACATTATCGGCCTTGTCGTGTGTATGGTTGCTTTGATGTTCGTATTTCGATGGGATAGGAGGTTTCGCGCGCTGAAACGTTAACCGAAAGTGTATTGAAATATTTAGCATTGAGACAAACCTGATCAGAAAAGAGAATGTCTCGCGTCCCATTAGAGTAACCGTCACCTACGAGCTCCAAGCCGACTTGCGGCGGTGCAGAGCTGAGCCCGGAGATTGCATCTGTAAGGTGCGGTTACTCGTGAGACGTCCCTTTTGTTTGTTATAGCTTGTCTCTGAGGGCTTCGTAAGGCGTCTTTCCGTTATGTGCGCCGTGCGGTCGGTAGAAGCTATAAAAGCGCTCCCATTCGTCCAGTTTGGCTTCGAGATCGACATCGCCTTTATAGCTGAGAAGTTGGTAGAACTCCTGGCCGTCCGAGCGCCACTGATGTGCCCCTAGATTTGTAGACGCTTTACTTGGTAATTTTGGAACCAAGGAGAGACGGATATGAACAAGGGAATACGGTTTACGGACGAGTTCAAGCAGGACGCTGTGG
>JAQXDR010000182.1 GCA_029251265.1 Pseudoprimorskyibacter sp.
CACAAGATGCGCCGGGTCGTCGCGGCTTTCGCAGAATAGAAGCAGCCCCTGAACACGCGCCTTACGGGCACTTCTGTGTCGCTCCCGGTCATCAAATTGGATTTAATGATCTGAAAGCAATCGAAATTGCTGGATACATTCGTGCGATCGCGGGGCAGGGATCCGAGCCGTTTTCATTTCGAAAAGGACAACGGATTCAGCATCTTGTCGAAAGTATTCAGAAATCTTCAGCCTCTGAATGCTGGGTTATGGTTTAGGCGCGATGCCCAAACAGACGAGATGCCTCCAATGACCCAAGAAAGCCCACCCGAAGATTTTGAAAGTCTGATAAGACTGATCCATGATCGCTATGATGACATGAGCCGTACGCACCAACAAATTGCGGTCTATCTTACCCAAAATCCTAATAATGTTGCGGTTCACTCGGTAAATGCAATCGCACAAAGCTGTGGGATCCATGCATCCAGTTTTGTGCGGTTCGCACAATCGCTTGGATATGATGGCTTCAAAAGTCTTCAGGGATTGTTTCAGGGCCGCCTTGCAACCGCAGCACCCGGATTCGATGCGCGGGTACACGCCCTGAAGCAGGAACTAAGATCACGTGATGAAGTGTCCGAGGCAGAGCTTTTGCGCGACCTTGTCATCAGTGATGCTGCGTCTGTTCAAAGTCTGCTGGATGAAATCGATGCCGAGGATCTCGCAAAAGCTGCAAAACTTTTGACCCGCGCAGAGACCGTTTTTTTGCTTGGACAGTTAAGGTCGGCCCCGATTGTGGAATTACTTCGGTATCTTTTAACGATGGCTGGCAAGAAATGTGTCTTGCTGGATCCAAGTGGTGGTCTTGCCACCCATATCGCCCGGACGATGGGACCAAACGATGCTTTGCTGGCCGTTTCTTTCAGGTTTTATGCAAACGAGGTGGTTTCAATCGTAGAGGAGGCCGCGTCGCGAGGGTGTGACATTGTCGCTATGTCCGACAGCACTCTGTCGCCTTTGGCGAAGTCAGCACAGGTTCTTTTCGCAGCACCTGAACATCACGGACCCCTGTCACGATCCGTGACGGCCCCAATTTGTCTGGCGCAAGCCATTGCTTTGGCGGTTGCTGCTCATATGCAGGATAACGTGAACACGCCTGACATCCCATCAGTGACGACCCGCAAAAGCTAAGCTGCCAAAACCGTCACGTGATCTTTAACTCTCAAGGATACTAAGCTTGGGGGTCTGTCTGGCAAATCAGCAGGACCGTCAAAGTGATGTCGGCCCTGCTGATCTATCTTGTATCGAACGGTGATCAGTTCGGTACGTCGCCGGTCAGGCCTTGTACGTAAAAGCTCATACCAAGCAGGTCACCATCTGATGCCGTCTCTCCTTCGGCCAGCCAAAGGGATCCATCCTGACGATAAATTGGGCCGGTAAACGGATGGTAGTCACCCGCAGCAATCGCGTCCTTCATGCCAAGTGCCTCGGCTTTCAAATCCGCAGGGACTGCGTCTGAAATTTCACCGATACCGACCATGCCGGTGCTGATACCGTCCCAAGTGTCCACGGATTCCCATGTCCCATCAATCACGCGACCAACCTGCTGCACGTAGTATGGGCCCCAATTATCAATGATCGAGCTGACGCGAGGCATCGGCGCGTAATCGCCCATGTCTGACGCCTGACCAAAGGTGATTACACCGCCAGCTTCCTGTGCGGCCGCCTGAGGAGCGGTCGAATCCGTATGCTGCAAAATGACATCGGCGCCATTTTCGATCAATGCACGCGCGGCATCCGCCTCTTTTGCCGGATCAAACCACGTATAAGCCCAGATGATCGAGAATTCGACATCAGGGTTTACGGCCTTGGCGTGCAAATAGGCAGAGTTGATGCCACGCACCACTTCGGGGATCGGAAAGGACGCAATATAACCAATTTTGTTAGTCTTGGTCATTTTGCCCGCGATATGGCCTTGGATTGCGCGACCCTCGTAAAACCGGGCTGAATATGTCGACACGTTGTCTGCGCGTTTGTAGCCCGTGGCGTGTTCAAATGCGACGTTTGGAAATTTGGACGCCACTTGTACGGTGGGATCCATATATCCAAATGATGTGGTAAAGATAATATCAGCCCCCTGCAGAGCCATCTGAGTGATTGCACGAACAGCGTCTGCACCTTCGGGCACGTTCTCTTGATAGACCGTTTCAACGTTATCGCCAAAGGCCTCTTCGACAGCCAACCGTCCTTGGTCGTGTTCATAGGTCCAGCCGCCATCACCGACCGGTCCGACGTATATGAAACCAGCCTTAACGGTTTCCGCGCCAGCGCCTGAAACGGCCAATCCGACGGCCAGCGCTGCGCTGGTCAAAAGAGTTCTACGTAGCATAGGTATTTTCCCCCTGTTTGATAGGTATGTTTGTTAAGCCTCATCCAGAGGCATGAAATATCCGACCTAATGAGGCGGGCGCTCCGTGCGCACCCCTAGCCGAAATAATTATAAGAACCAGAATGGTTATCAGATATGGGCTCATCGACAAGAGCGCGACTGGTACCGCCACGTCTGCGGCTTGCAGGTTTAATTGCAACACAGAGACGCCGCCAAACAAGTAGGCTCCAATCAGAACACGCCACGGACGCCAGCTTGCAAAGACAACAATCGCCAGCGCAATCCAGCCTGCCCCCGCTGTCATGCCTTCGGTCCATTGCAACACGCGCGCAAGTCCCAGATAGGCACCACCCAATCCAGCACAGGCACCACCGAAAAAAATCGCGGCCATGCGCACGCGGACAACTTTGTAACCGAGCGCATGGGCTGCGTCATGGCTTTCGCCGACCGCTCTTAGGATCAGACCAATTCGGGTGAACTTGAGTACCGCCCATACGGCCGCAACCAGAAAGAGGCTGAAGTACACCATGAGGTCATGCGAAAACAACATGGGGCCAAGCACAGGGATGTCACTTAGGAGTGGAATTTCAACCTTTGGAACCGAAGGGGATTTTAGGCCCACGTAGGGCGTGCCAATCAGGGCGGACAGTCCCAGTCCAACCAGTGTAAGCCCAAGACCGGTTGCGACCTGATTGGCCAAAAGCACCTGTGTCAGAATTCCAAAGCTAAGCGACAATACAGCAGATGCCATCGCGGCTGCTACAAACCCCAATCCAGGTGATCCGGTATTTACTGCAATGGCAAATCCAACCACAGCACCTGTGATCATCATTCCTTCGACGCCAAGGTTCAACACGCCTGATTTTTCCACCACCATTTCGCCAATGGCCGCTAGCAATATTGGCGTCGCAGAAAGCATGATTGAGGCGATGAGTAAAACGGGATTGATTGAGGATAGGTCCATCACGCAGCGCCTCCGACGCGGAAACGGTAATTCGTGAAGACATCAGTCGCCAGCAAGAAAAACAAAAGCATCCCTTGAAAAAGCTGGATTGCAGCTCCCGGAAGCTGGAGGTTCAGCTGCGCGATCTCGCCGCCAACATATGTGAGGGCCATCAACAGTCCGGCCAGTACGATCCCAAAGGGGTTCAGCCGCCCCAGAAAGGCAACAATGATTGCGGTAAATCCATAGCCCGAGTTGAAATCGATACTGATTTGCCCCGCTGGTCCGGTGACTTCGAACAGTCCCGCCAATCCGGCCAAGGCACCCGAAAACCCAAGACACAACAAAATGACGCGGCTCCAGGACACGCCTGCCAATGCGGCGGCACGGGGTGCCGCGCCCGCAAGACGAATGTTAAAGCCCTGAATGTGCCGCGACAGCATGACGTATGCAAAAATCACAGCAATGAAACTGGCCGCAACGCCCCAGTGCATGCCAGTTCCAGCAATCAGCTCGGTGTTATGCGCTGCATCCCATTGCTGAAAATTCCGGCTTCCGGGAAACCCCATACCCTCGGGATTGCGCAGCAGCCCGGATGAAACTGACGCAAGTATCGTTTCCGCGACGTAGACCAGCATTAACGAAACAAGAATTTCATTTGTGCCAAACCGCACTTTGAGGATGGCGGGAACCATAGCCCAAGCCAACCCACCAAGGGCGCCACACAAGATCATGAGCGGAAATATCAAAACACTTTCAGACGGATACATCGCCAAACCGGCAGCTGCCCCGCAAATCGCTCCCATGATATACTGCCCTTCGGCGCCAATATTCCAAATCCCTGCACGGAAGCCGATGGAAAGGCCAATCGCAATCAAGATCAATGGACCGGCTTTGACCAGTAATTGTCCGCGGTAATAAAATGCAAAATCACCAAAAATCGGATCCCAAAAGATGGCAGCAATAGCCTGAACAGGGGGTTTGCCAAGAACAGCAAACATCGTACCACCGACCAACATCGTCAGTAAAACGGCAATTAAGGGTGTGATCGCTGTCCATAGCGCAGATGGAGACGGACGCCTTTCCAAACGAATCATGACTGGGCTCCGGACTCAGGCATGGGCCGCGTCCAGATCGTGTGCACCGCCCAGCATCAGCCCGATTTGATCCAGATCCAGTCCCTGCATTTTTTGAACATCTGACAAACGTCCTGCCGTCAGCGCAGCGAATGTGTCTGAAATCTCGATCAACTCATCCAAATCCTGGCTGATAACAACGATCGCAGCGCCTCGTGCTGCTAAATCCAAAAGCGCCTGCCTTATACTTGCAGCAGCCGCAGCGTCCACACCCCATGTTGGCTGGTTGATGATCAACACCTTCGGTTCCATCAATATCTCGCGGCCGACGACAAACTTTTGCAGGTTCCCCCCGGAAAGTGCGCGTGCCGCTACGCCTGGGCCGGGCGTCCGGACATCAAAGGCCTGAATAATATCCTCGGCAAAGCGGCGCGCACGGTGCCAATTCAAAAACCCAGCTTGAACGATCTGCTTGCGGTATGCCCCGGTTAAGGCGGCGTTTTCAATCAAGCTCATATCAGGGACGGCTGCATGTCCCAGTCGCTCTTCGGGGCCCGACAAAAGGCCCTGTGCGCGGCGGTATTGCGGACCCTTTGCGCTTAAATCCTCGCCTGAAAGAAGAACGCTTCCCGGTTTACTTGTGTGTTCGCCAGACAGGGCCATCAAAAGCTCATCCTGACCATTTCCAGCAACGCCCCCTATGCCCATCACCTCTCCGGTGCGTACAGAAAAAGTGATGTCATGTAGCATACTGCCAAAAGCATCCATGGCGGGTAGTGACAGGCCTGTCACTTCAAGAACCGCTGCCCCAAGTTTGGCCTGCGTCCCTTTTGGGGCGGCAAAGCTGGCGCCGACCATCATCTCGGCCAATTCGCGGGCCGTGGTGTCAGCCGGTGTGCAGGTGCCAACTTTTTTTCCACCCCGCAGGATGGTCGCTGTATCGCATAGGGTGCGTATTTCTTCTAACTTGTGGCTGATATAAAGGATCGAGGTGCCTTCGGATTTCAATTGTCGCAAAGTAGTAAACAGAATGTCGACTTCTTGCGGTGTCAAAACGGATGTTGGTTCGTCCATGATCAACAATCGCGGGTCTTGCAAAAGGCACCGGATAATCTCGACCCGTTGGCGTTCGCCTGCTGATAAGGTGCCTACGGTTCGATCTGGGTTCAGCGGTAGGCCGTAAGACTGTGAGACATCCAGAATACGGGCAGCAAGGTCGCGCGGTTTTGGCGGATTTTCCATGCCCAGGGCAATATTTTCGGCAACGGTAAGAGCATTAAACAAAGAGAAATGCTGAAACACCATGGCCACACCAGCGTCTCTGGCCGATCTCGGATCCTGGGGGGCAAACGTGTTACCGGCTAATCGCATGCCGCCGGCGTCTGGTTTGACCAGGCCATAAATCATTTTGACCAAAGTCGATTTTCCGGCACCATTTTCACCAAGCAGTGCATGGATTTCTCCGCGACGGATCGAAACCGATACGTCGTCATTGGCTATCACGCCCGGATAGGCCTTGGTCAGCCCGTTAAGCTCAAGGAGGATGTCGTCCACCCGTGTCCCCTCGTGTCATTGCTAAACTTTAATAACTGTCCTGCCACGCCTACGGCAATCGCTTGAGGGTGCTTCCCAAGGGATTTCTGCCCAATTGGGCAGCAAATACGGGAAATTTCGTTGTCAGAATGCCCCAAGTTGCGCAGTCGGCTCCGAAAACGGGCCCATTTTGTTTCTGAGCCGATCAAACCAGAGAATGCAAAATGGTGACATAATAGCGCGTGGCATAGGGCCAGATCCAAATCATGGGAGTATGTCAGGATCAAATGTGCGGCATTTTTTGGTGCCATAGGCACTGCTTTCGCCGGGTTGGGCACGGGCAAAACAGACACGCCTGCTGGAACGGTGTTCGGGAATCTTTCCGGTGCGGTATCCACCCAGGTGACTGCAAATGCGCCTATCGGGGCCAACACATCTACGATTGCACGGCCGACATGTCCTGCACCCCAAATCCAAAGATTGGCACCTGCCTTTGCCACAGGCTCAACCAGCCAACCATCCACAATCTGCAGCTCCTTAGCGGATTCGATGGCTCGGTTGACATTTGGTGGCATCCGGCCGGCGCCGCATGCCACCATGGGCTGTTTTAATGCATCAAGCCGCGATGCATCCCAATGCTCTGTCCAAAGGGTTACCGCACCTCCGCAGCATTGCCCCAAGCCCGGTCCCAATGCGTGACGCGTTACGCCGGTTCGCGTCAGGGCCATGCGGGCTGCTTCAAATTCCAATGCGCCCCCGCCAATTGTTCCGCTTTGCCCCCCGTCCCAGATCAGCATGGCGGCTCCGGGATCGCGCGGCACGGACCCTGCCACATCAGCAACAACGACCCGTGCCACCCGGCCATGAGTTGCTACCGCGGCGATCAGACTGGCTGCATCAATTGCCATCCCGGACCCTTTCAACGGCAGCCAAAACACGTTCCGGCGTGGCCGGTGCATTGAGATGCACCTGGCCGGTGCCAGTGGCAGCAACGGCCTGTTGCAACGCGGACCATACTGAAATTCCAAGCATGAAAGGGGGCTCACCCACCGCTTTGGATCGATAGATTGTTGCTTCGGGATTGGGTGCGTCCCACAGGTCAACATTAAAAACCGGTGGCGTGTCGCCCGTTGCGGGAATTTTATAGGTAGCCGGCGCATGCGTTTGCAGACGCCCCTTATTGTCCCAAACAAGCTCTTCCATAGTGAGCCAACCCGCACCTTGAACGAAGCCCCCCTCAACCTGTCCAATATCCAAGGCCGGGTTCAGGGACGCTCCTGCGTCGTGCAGAAGATCGGCGCGCAGGATGCGATATTCACCCGTTAGCGTATCAATGACGACTTCTGAACAGGCAGCTCCATATGCATAGTAGAAAAAAGGCCGTCCTGCCCCGCGAAGGCGATCCCATTTCAGTTTGGGTGTTTTATAAAACCCCGTAGACGACAGACTGACCCGTGCCTCATAGGCTGATTGTGCGGCTTCGGCAAAACTCAGGTTTGCGTCTGCTGCAATTACGCGCCCGTCTGCAAAAATGACACCGCGGGGGGTTCCCCCATATTTGCCTGCCAAATGCGCGGCAATCCGGCTGCGGATCGTATCGCAGGCAGCGGCCACAGCCATACCGTTCAGATCAGAGCCGCTTGACGCCGCAGTGGCTGATGTGTTTGGCACTTTGCTGGTGTCGGTTGCTGTTATGCGCACCAAATCAATCCCAACGCCAAACCGGCTGGCTGCGATCTGGGCAACCTTTTGAAACAGGCCCTGGCCCATTTCTGTTCCCCCGTGGTTCAAAGAAATCGATCCGTCCTGATACACATGCACCAGTGCGCCAGCCTGATTTAAATGGGTCAGGGTAAAGGAAATTCCAAACTTTACAGGCGTCAACGCAAGGCCGCGTTTCAGTACCGGATTTTTTGCGTTCCATTGATATATGGCATTACGGCGTTCCATGTAATGACTGGTGTCCATAAGGCGGTCTGTCATCTCATGCAGGGCAAAATCGCGAACGATCTGACCATAGGGTGTTCTCCGGCGTCCTTTCTTTGAGGGTGCATTGTAGTAGTTTTTGCGCCGCACGTCCAAAGGGTCGAGGCCCAAATAGGCCGCGATCTGATCCATGACGGCTTCAATCCCAACCATGCCTTGTGGTCCGCCAAATCCGCGAAAGGCCGTTGCGCTTTGGGTATTTGTCCGCAATCGGTGGCTTTCAATGCGAATGGTAGGCAGATAATAGGCGTTGTCGGCATGTAACATGGCACGGTCGCAAACCGGCAGCGACAGATCTTGTGCCCAACCACAGCGGGCGTATTGTCTAAAGGATAGTCCTGCGATTTGGCCTTGATCGTCAAAGCCGACTTGATACGAAATACGAAAATCATGGCGCTTGCCGGTGATCATGAAATCATCGTCGCGATCATACCGCATTTTGCAGGGCTGGCCCGTTGCTTGTGCGGCGACAGCGCAGGCGATGGCCAACGCATTGCCCTGACTTTCCTTGCCACCAAATCCGCCACCCATGCGGCGGGTTTCCACCCGTACCGCATGCATTGGCAGATGCAGCGCATGGGCAACCTTGTGCTGAATTTCGGTTGGATGCTGGGTCGAGCTATGCACGACCATGTCCGCGTTCTCTTGTGGGAAAACCAGAGCGGCCTGACCTTCCAGGTAGAAATGTTCCTGTCCACCGATGTCGATACTGCCATCCAGCTGATGCCTGGCATCAGAAATGGCTGGAAAGGGATCGCCACGCTCCCAAATTCGTGGTCCATCCTCAAAACGACTGTTTGCCGCCAGAGCGTCTGCGATTGTCAGGATTGGGGAGGTCTTATCATAGGCAATGTCGGCCAGTTGCGCGGCTTTGCGTGCAGCAAGGTGGCTACGCGCCACAACGAGAAAGATCGGCTGCCCGATATAGTGGAGCGTTCCATCGCTCAGCAAGGGTTCATCATGTGCAGATGGTGAACAGTCGCAGGCGGATGGCAGGTCCTCTGCCTGCAAGACAGCAACCACACCCTCGGCTGCACGCACCATAGAAAGGTCTATTGCCAAAATGCGACCCGAGGCGATCGCAGACAAACCGAATGCCAAATGCAGTGTGCCGCGTGGTGTTGGAATGTCGTCTATATAGCGCGCGGCGCCTGTGACATGCAGGCGGGCCGCGTCATGTGGCAAGGGTTTCGCGTGCGTCATGCTGTGACCTCTTTTAAGTCCACAGCCCCACCGATGTCGGCGATGAAATACCGGGTCAGCATATTGCGCGCGGTGGTCAGGCGATAGTCTGCGCTGGCGCGCATGTCAGACAGAGGCGAGAAATCAGACTCCCAAGCATCCCATGTGGCAGCAATTGTGTCCTCGTTCCAAGGCCGCCCAATCAAAACATTCTCAACAGCGGTCGCGCGTTTTGGAATGCCGGCCATCCCGCCAAAGGCAATGCAGGCTTTACTCACCTGTCCGGCATCAACCACGATGTTGAATGCGCCACACACTGCCGAAATATCCTGATCAAACCGTTTGGACAGTTTATACACTGCCAATCTGTCAGGTTGATCTGGAACGGTGACAGCCTCGATAAACTCACCCGGTGCGCGGTCTTGTTTGCCGTAATCCAAAAAGAAATCTTCCAGCACAAGATCACGGCGCCGGTTGCCCTGACGCAGATGCAGAGTTGCACCAAGAGCCATCAATGGTGGCGGGTTGTCGCCGATAGGCGAGCCATTGGCGATATTGCCACCAAGCGTCGCGCTGGCCCGGACCTGAACCGATCCATAGCGGCGCAGCATTTCTGCGTAGCTGGGATGGCGATCTGTCATTAGTAACAGCATCTGATCCATCGTGACCCCGGCCCCGATGCGCAGGCCTGCATCGGTCTGGGTGACGTTGTTCAGCTCAGCAACCTGATGCAAAAAGATTGGGGAGTTGATTTTTTGTAATCCTTTGGTCACCCAAAGTCCCACATCCGTCGCGCCTGCAACCAGGGTTGCATCAGGATTGGCGAAATACAAATCTGCAAGAGATTGTGCTGTCTCTGGGATCAGGGGCTCTGCTGGGGTCTCGGGCAAAGACGGGTCGGACATCCACTCGGGCACTGGCATGTCGGATGCAGCGCGGGCCGCCCTCAGGATCGGCGCATAGCCGGTGCACCTGCACAGATTGCCAGACAATGCCGTTTCGGCATCTTTATCACCATTTGCATGTGCGACAGCCATTGAGACGATGAAACCCGGTGTGCAAAAACCACATTGGGAGCCATGATGTGTAATCATCGCGTCTTGTACCGGATGCAGTTTCCCGTCCGGTGCGGAAATCGCTTCGATCGTGCGAATTGATTTCCCCTGAAGCTGTGGCAGCAAAAGAATACAGGCGTTTATGGCCACACGACGGTCTGTGTCTATCATCATGACGGTGCATGCACCGCAGTCGCCCTCGTTGCAGCCCTCTTTCGTGCCCGTTAAATTGCGATCTGCACGTAGCCATTCCAGCAAGGTGCACGTGGGATCCACGCCCGTCAGGGCGATACTCTCTCCGTTGAGAAGAAAGCTAACGTCCATGTGTCAAAACCTGCCGCGTTACCAAGATTAATACCTGTGTCGTGCCCTCGATGCGGCGTAGAAGGCAAATTCGACCTCGTAACATTATTGCTCTGTGCGCTGATTTGGCAAGCAAAACCTAGCTGGGTGGGTGTGATTCCGGTGCTTCAAACCTATTCTTTCGTCGTCAGATTTCATTTAATCACCAGATTGCTGCGACCATTCTGCGTATCTTTGCCATATCGCCTCGCAACTGTTCTATTTGGGCTTTCCGTGGTGCTGTGGCGCGACTAGGGTCGCGGTATGACCCAATCTGCCAATTTTGTTCATCTTCGCCTGCATACCGAATACTCTCTTTTGGAGGGTGCTGTTCGCTTAAAGAAGTTGCCTGATTTGATTGCCGGACACGACATGCCGGCGGTTGCTGTTACAGACAGCAACAATCTGTTTGCTGCGTTAGAGTTCTCGGTTGCCGCATCGTCTGTGGGCGTTCAACCGATCATCGGATGCCAGTTTGATTTGCGATATCAGGAGCCAGAACCCGGACATCAGCCAAAAGCGCCAGCACCTATTGTACTGCTTGCACAATCCGAGACCGGCTATGAAGCCCTGATGCGTTTGAACAGTTGTCTGTATCTGAGAAAAGATCGGGCTTTGCCGCATGTAACACTGCAAGATCTTACGGAATTTGCCACAGATGTCATCTGCCTGACGGGCGGGCCTGATGGCCCTGTGGGACGTTTGTTGCAGACTGGCCAATCGCCCAAAGCACAAGCGCTTATGTCTCAGTTGTCCCAGATCTATGGTGACAGGCTTTATGTAGAGCTACAACGCCACCCCGGCGAAGGCGGCACCCCAGAAGCCGAGCAATTGACCGAGCGTGGATTTGTTGAAATGGCTTATGCCATGGACCTACCGTTGGTGGCCACCAACGACGTCTATTTCCCAAAAGCCCAGATGTACGAGGCGCATGATGCGCTGATTTGTATTGCTGAAGGGGCCTATGTTGATCAGCAGCAGCCGCGGCGACGGCTGACCAACCAACATTACCTGAAAAGTCCTCAGGAAATGGTGGCGCTCTTTGCGGATCTTCCAGAGGCGATCGAGAATACTGTGGAAATTGCAAAGCGATGTGCCTTTATGGCGTATCGCAGGGATCCAATTCTGCCCAAATTTGCAGATGATGAAGTCGCAGAACTACGGCGCATGGCAAATGATGGATTGCAAAAACGGCTCGCAGTTATTCCCCATGCCGTCAGCCTTAAAGAATATCAAGATCGTTTGGATTTCGAACTGGGCATCATAGAAAATATGGGGTTTCCGGGATATTTTTTAATTGTTGCAGATTTTATTCAATGGGCGAAAGATCATGAAATCCCTGTCGGGCCCGGCCGTGGATCCGGGGCTGGTAGTCTGGTGGCCTATGCATTGACGATCACGGATCTTGATCCACTACGCTACAATCTTTTGTTTGAACGTTTCTTGAATCC
>JAQXDR010000228.1 GCA_029251265.1 Pseudoprimorskyibacter sp.
CGTTCACAGAATATTTCTTGCTGTCCATCCGGATAAGATCAGCGTCGGAAAAGGCTGATACGTCGGACTTGGCTGCAAACATCTCCGCCGCATAGGCAGACAGATCTATATCCAGATCGTGCGCTAGGGCAATGGCGGTCGCGCGATCGTGGTCGGTTGTAGTCGGACTGCGGAATTCCAACGTGTCCGACAGAATGCACGACAAAGCCATGCCCTTGATCGCCTCGGGCATCTGATCGCGCGCCTCTGGTCCCATCAGGTCCAGCATGATGGTTGCCGTACAGGCCAGCGGCCGCACGGTGATATCAATCGGGCCCTTGGTTTCCAATCCACCTACAAGCTTGTGGTGGTCAATAATGGCACGGATATCCAACGCATTGACATTTGCAGGCAATTCACTGGGATTGTTCGTATCCACGATGATGACCGATGCACTGTCTTCGAAACTGTCGTTGATGACCGGCGTCTCGATATTCCAGTACTTCAAAACAAAGGCAGCCTCGGTATTGGGCGTGCCCAATAGGGTAGGTGCGGCTGCTTGGCCTTTGATCTGGTTAAGATACCACGCCCAAAGGATGGGGCTGCCTGTGCTATCGGTATCAGGAGAATAGTGGCCAAAAATCTGGATCGTCATCGTGTCCTCGGGTGCTTTTGGGTTAGCTTATAGGATGCAAGTTTTGCACTGTCACGGGGGTCCAGCGCAGTGCGGCTATGCGTCCTGCACAGAGCGTTGCGGCAGGATTAAAAGCGTCAAAGCGGCAAAGACGGATAAGGCTGCTGCCAGTGCTGCCGATCCGCCAAGTCCCACGACCTCTGCCCCCAATGCAAAAAAGCCGGCGGCCAGCAGCATGGATGTCACATTGGTGACGGCAATCAATGCACCGCCTGCGCCGGGTCGGTTTGCGAGCAAATCCTGAAGCATCGCAAGAGGCAAGGACAGGATTACGCCCGCACCCAATCCCGCCGGGATCAAAAGCCACCAGACATCACGCATGTCCGATGCCTGCCACAGCCCCAGCAGGAAGATAGCGTAGACGGCTGCTCCGACTGCGATCATGGGTCCGCGACCAATATGACGCGCTAGAAAGGGTGCTGCCAACATGGCTGGAATTTCAATCGCGGCGATAAGTCCGGCGATCAATCCTGCTTGCGCGGCCTGACCGTTCAGGGTGCTGACAATCATCAAAGGCAATAGTGTGTTTGGTAAAAAATTGGCGGACATTAAAAGGGCAATCAAAACAACATGGACCAATACTATCGGTGCGGTTAGCTCTCGCAGAGCTTTCAAGGGCGAAGGCGCATCATCAGGTCGGTGTGCGCCCACGTTCGCTGGCCACAAGAGCCACACCGCCAGTAAAGCGATACAGTTGACCACAGCCATCACGTGATAGGCCAATAAGATGTCAGCCCCAAATGTGACCGCCACCGCGCAGGCCGGAGGTGTCAATGCGTAGGCTGCCGAAAATCCCGCGCGCACCAGCGTTAATGCCTGCGTGCGTTCATCCATGTTCGCCCCTTTTGTAGCCAAACCCGCAATGGCAAATGTTTGCGTCATTGAGGTCCCCCCAAGTGGCAAAATCACAGCATGCACGAGTATGAAAAGCCATGCTGATGGCACGATGGTCATGGCTCCGGCACCCAAGGCGGTCACACCAAAACTAAGCGCCAGCAGCAATCTGTGCTGACCAGTTTGATCACCCAGCACGCCTAACGCGATCGAGGTGCAGGCGCCTAGCACGGCGCCAATGGCCAATACACTTGCCAGACCCGTTTCTGACAAGCCCAAGCGTTCCACGGCAATGATCGCTTGAAACGGGCCCATTGCACCAAAGCCGACACCCCCAAGCATGATGCTCAGCAACGCTAAACGCACCAAGGGCAATGCCAGAACACGAGGCGAAGACGCAAAAGCAGAAGCGGGCAAGAACAAGGATCCTGGATCAAGTTGGAGTGGCGGCTTTACTGTAAACCATCCCCTAAGGCCATGGGGATGGGGGGCTTATTTTGAGGGCTATTCGAGGGCGATCCCGTGGGACCCTCGCAGGGTGCCGGGATCTTGTCTGATGCTGCGATTTTATGACCTTTCTTTGGTGTGTCTGAACCTTTTGGACTGTGCGTCTTTTTGCGAAAAACCATGGACAATAGACGTATCTAAGACCATGCTGGCTGCAGATTCCATCATCTCCAGAAGACAGGTCTAAACTATGGAAAATGTGAACAAATATTACATAAACGGAACTTGGGTCGACCCAGTCGACGCCCGTAGTTTTGATGTCATCGATCCCTCGACAGAAGAGGTGATCACCCAAATCCCGCTCGGAGGACAGGCTGATACGGACGCTGCGGTGTCGGCTGCCAAGACTGCTTTTGCGACGTGGCGGCTCAGCTCCAAGGCAGAGCGTTTGGATCTACTGAAATCACTTGCCGATGTTTATGCTCGCCGTTACGACGACATGGCGGGGGTGATCAGTCAGGAGATGGGTGCCCCCATCGATATGTCCAAAGCCCAGCAATCCGCGACAGGCTCGGGACACCTTAAGGCATTTATCCGCGCGTTTGACGGTTTCGAATTTGAATTTCCCCTTCGGGAAGGGGCGGAAACCACACATATTATTCGCGAGCCTATTGGCGTGTGCGCCTTGATCACACCATGGAACTGGCCGATGAACCAGATCATGCTCAAGGTTGTCCCCGCGCTTGCGACGGGATGCGCCATGGTGCTGAAACCCTCCGAGCAGTCACCATTGTCAGGCGTGCTGTTTTCCGAGATCATGCATGAGGCTGGCGTCCCTGCCGGTGTCTACAATATGGTAAATGGTGATGGTCCGGGTGTCGGCAGTCAGCTGTCGGCTCATAAAGACGTGGATATGGTCAGCTTTACCGGATCCACACGTGCAGGCCGCGCCATTACGATTGCCGGTGCGGAAACGGTCAAACGTGTCAGCCTTGAACTTGGTGGCAAAGGGGCCAACATCATCTTTGCCGATGCCGACGAAAAGGCGGTCAAGCGCGGGGCATTGCATTGCTTCAACAACACCGGTCAATCCTGCAATGCGCCAACGCGGATGCTGGTCGAACGGTCGCGCTATGATCAGGCAGTTGCAGAGGCCAAAGCCGCGGCTGATGCGACTTCGGTTAATTCGTCATCGCTTGAGGGACGTCACATCGGCCCATTGGTCAGCGAGATGCAGTTCAACAAAGTTCAGGACTTGATCCAGCGCGGCATTGATGAAGGCGCGCGACTGGTTGCAGGGGGCGTTGGGCGTCCCGAGGGGTTGAATCGTGGCTTCTTTACGAAACCAACGGTCTTTGCTGACTGCAACAACCAGATGGACGTAATGAGCCAAGAGATTTTTGGCCCAGTTCTATCGATGATGCCATTTGATTCCGAAGAAGAGGCCATCGCGATTGCAAATGATACCGAATATGGCCTGACAAACTATGTCCAGACCTCTGATCCGGAACGGGCGCGTCGGGTGGCCCGCGCCGTACGAAGCGGTATGGTGGATATGAACGGAACAGCCCGCGCACCGGGCGCGCCCTTTGGCGGCATGAAGCAGTCCGGCAATGGTCGGGAAGGTGGCCCTTGGGGCCTTGAAGAGTTCGTAGAGGTCCGCGCAATCGGTGGTTGGCCGGTAGAAGACTCCGCCTGATCCGCACGATCAGAAAGGTGATCGCGGGATCCTCCTGTGACCCAGGCAAAACCCCGTTCTCTTGAACGGGGTTTTCTTTTTTGTCGGTTTGGCCTGGGAGGTATCGGGTACACCAGTCTAGTCCGCTATTCGGTTTTGGGTGGGTGATCGCCGATCCAGAGGCAACCGGCGTTTTATGATTGATGGCTTGAGGCATATAACCCGTGTGATCAGCGACCTCGATGTCACCGAAGAGATGCAGACAACGGTGTTCGACGCGAAAAGCCTTTGTGATAGCAGCGATAGGCTGCAACACATATTATCCCTTGGCCCATAGATCATACTGGGCCGCCCGCGTATTGCCCGCGTATTGAAGGTGAGGGGCGCTCAATCCATTTCAATGATCGAGACACCCTTATGTGTGGGTTGCACAGCGCAACCCTTTAGGCGTGGTTGCGTCGTTACTCCCGAGCCAAAAGACGGTCGTCTGCGCGTTGGGCAGTCTGGAACAGTCCAACGCGAAACCGTGTTGATTTGCACCGTCGTCCGCACCTGATGCGCTTGCCGGTCCGTCAGGATTGATATTCCAAGATTGCCGAGCCGACAGAGTAGCCCGCGCCGAACGAACAGATCAGTCCAGAGTCACCATTTTCGAAATCGCGGGAATTCTGTGCAAAGGCAATCACAGAGCCCGCAGATGATGTATTCGCGTAATCTTGCAAAATATTGGGTTGTTCATGCGGTTCCGGCACCCGGCCCAAAACCTTGCGCCCGATATAGTCGTTCATGGATTTGTTGGCCTGATGAAGCCATAGCCGTTTCAGTGCGTCCGCGGATATACCTTCTTCTTTCATGTGATTGGCAATGTGACGGCTGACAAGCGGCAAAACCTCTTTGAACACCTTGCGGCCATTTTGCATGAACTGCATGTCGCGGCGATCTTCCATTTGGGCATGTGTGCGCCGTAAAAACCCGTTGTTGTTGCGTATGTTGTTTGAAAACTGTGTGGCGCAGCGCGTAGATCTGACAATAAACTTCCCAGCCTTGGCGTCGTCGTCACGCTCTATGACCAGGGCTGTTGCGACGTCTCCGAAGATGAAATGGCAATCTCTGTCGCGCCATTCCAGATGCGCGGAGCAGATTTCAGGGCAGATCACCATTGCTTTCCGGACGGATCCCGTCCGCACCATATCGCAGGCGGTCTGCAAACCGAATGTCGCGGAAGAACAAGCAACATTCATATCATAGGCAAAACCCGCAGCGCCCAGCAGATCCTGCATCTCGACTGCAATCGCAGGATAAGCCCGTTCGTGGTTAGACGCGGCGCACAAGATGCAGTCTATCTCCGAGGCATCAACACCTGCCATGGAAAGGGCTTTTTGGGCGGCATCTACTCCGATTTCGGCCATGTAGCTTGGTGCATCGTCCGGGCGTGCGGGTAACAGGGGATGCATCACTTTAGGGTCAAGGATACCAGATTTGTTCAACACGTAACGGTTTTCGATGCCGCTGGCCGCCACAATGAAATCTGCTGATGATGGTGCCATGGGCTCTATGTCGCCTGCTGCAATTGCGTCGGCATTCTTGGTATTTTGCAAATCGACATAGGCATTATATGCCTCGACAAGCTCATTGTTGGTTATGACCTGCTCGGGGGTAAAGACGCCCGATCCAGTGATGGCTGGTTGATGCATTGTTAACGACCCCCTGAACGTGCTGAAAATGTACGCTGCCTTTGGGTTCAGGTCCAGTGGTGCCAGCGCGGTGACGCCATTTCGAAAATGGCGTGACGCGACCCGCTAGCCAGTCCAGTGACATCGCGGCACAGGATCAAAAAACTGAAGAGCCCACACCAGTGAGATTATTGCCAGCGAACACCCTGCCGATCCAGCTCTGCCTGAACCTCTGTGATGTTAACATCGTCCAAAGCGCACCGGCGGTGCAAAGACAGGGCCGCGACGATGCCAGCACCCTGACCTGCAACGGCGCAGCAGGCCATATTGCGGGTGGCTGCATGGGCAATCTTATCACCACCGATTGCACGGCCCGCAACGATCAAACCCGCAGGGCCATCGCGCGCCAACAAAGAGCGCAGCGGAATCTGCATGTACCGGCCGGTCGTCGGAAGGATCAAGATGCCGTAGCCATCAATAAATTCAGGGTATATTCCGATGCTATCGTCAAACCGCCCCTGACCGCGCACGTCCTGTTCGGTCATGTCGTAGCGCGCGATTATTTTGCGGGTATCGCGGATACCGATCGACATGCCAAAGTTACGCAGCCGGACGCCCGCGCAACCCGGTGTATATTGTCTAAGGGCGTCAATCGCCATCATAGCCTGACGTCTGCCTTCGATTTCAAATTGTGTCAGGCTGTCTGGATCGGTGCCGTCACAACCTGCCAGATGCACGAGGTTCATATAGGTCATTTCACCACTGTCATGCACTGCCCCCCAGGTGCCACCGATGGTATTCAGATCTGCCGGAATTAAACCATCTTTTTGGGCGGCTTCGAACGGTTTCCGTAGGAAAGGCGAAAACATCTTGTCCTCTTTGCCATCCGTTTCCACGGTCCATTCTCCGCTGGACCAATCCGAGTAGGTCATTGGATCCGCCCGCACGCCCGCCATAAATTGTTTTTTATCCACACCGGCCAGATGAAACATCACGCTTGCGGCTTGCATCTGTTCGACCGGGGTCTTGTCCGTACTGGCCCCTGCGCGTTGAGCAACATCCGCGTCGCCGGTTGCATCGACCACGCGATCAGCCAAAATAGCCTGTCGGCCAGCTTTGCTTTCTACGATGATGCCCTTGATGGTGCCATCCTCTACAATCGGTGCAACAAAGTGACGGTGTAGCATGGGATGAATGCCGGCCTCTTCGACCAGCCTGTCTGCAACCAGTTTGAAGCCTTCGCTGTCCAGCTCGTAACTCAGCGATTGGCTTTCAGGAACGGCTGCTCCCATCGCCTTGGCCCTATCTTCGAATTCGCGCCCGATGCCGCCGGCCTCTATGGTTTGTTCGTGCCGGTACCATGCGAAACCTTCGACGCCCACGACTGTGATATTGCCCCCAAAGCAGCCAAACCGGTCCAGAAGGGTGACATCCACCCCCATCCGCGCCGCCGCCAGCGCGGCTGCCAGACCGCCAGGCCCGGAGCCGACCACCAATACGCCTGTGCTATGCACGACGGGGACGCTGCGCGCCGGCTCTAGGATGGTCGTTTGCATCACGAACTCTCCTTTTTGGTTTGCAAGACATTCACGCCCCAGTCGGCACAACGCTGCATGAGGGGTTGTGGCAGGGTTGCATCTGTCACCAGCGTCTGAAGTTCTGCAAGCGACGCAATACGCGCCGGCGCCGTCCGCTGTAACTTGGAATGATCTGCAACAGCCACAGCGGTGCGAGACTGCGAAAGAATAACCTGCGCCACCCGCACCTCATCAAGGTCAAAATCCAGCAGATCCCCGTCAAGATCCAAGGCTGAACATCCAATGACTGCCACGTCAAATTTGAACTGCCTGACAGTATCAACTGCCAATGTGCCAACCAAGCCGCCATCCGCAGCGCGCAAACGGCCGCCGGTCAGCACAACCTCGCATTCGGAATTACCTGCCAAAATTGTGGCGACGTTCAGATTATTGGTAACCACCAGCAAACCTTTATGATGAAGCAACTCTTGTGCGACCGCCTCGGTGCTGGTGCCGATGTTCAGAAAAACCGACGCATTGTGCGGCACCAGATCGGCAACGACACGCGCCATTGCTTGCTTTGACGCATGGTTCAATCGGCGACGTTCCTCGTAGCCAATATTGGCGGTACCCGAGGGCAGGACCGCACCACCGTGTACACGTTCCAGTCTGCCTGACTCTGTCAGGTCCGCCAAATCGCGTCGGATTGTTTGATGTGTTACCTCGAAATATCTGGCCAAAGCGTCAACTGTGACCCGCCCCTGACGCCGGGCCAGGTCTAGGATTTGAGGGTGTCGCAGCGTTTGGGTCATAAGGGCATCTTTTCGAATTTCCGCGAAAATGCGGTGGCTATAGTCAGTATTCATACTTTTAGCGCATATATGAATTGAAAACGAACATTTTCGAACATCTTTTTCTTTCTTTTTGATATTGATCCGATTACTTCTGCGGCGTCGACTTAAGGAGATTCTGATGACCAACGCACCTGTAGATTTGTTTGTTATAGGAGGCGGCATCAATGGATGCGGTATTGCACGCGACGCCGTGGGGCGCGGTTTAAGCGTTGCCTTGGCAGAGCGGGATGATCTGGCCCAAGCGACATCATCCGCATCGACCAAGCTGTTTCACGGTGGTTTACGCTATCTTGAATTTTTCGAATTCAGACTTGTGCGCGAGGCCTTGATCGAAAGAGAAACACTGTTGCGTGCCATGCCACACATAAGCTGGCCAATGCGGTTTGTGCTTCCGTTTCATGGCGAAATGAGATTTGACAGCGATACTCCGACGTCGCGTTTGCTCACGCGGGTGATGCCGTGGATGAAGGGACGGCGCCCGTCTTGGCTGATCCGATTAGGGTTGTTCATGTATGACTACATGGGCGGTCGCAAGATTTTGCCCGGGACACGCACTTTGGATCTGCGTATTGCGCCAGAGGGCGCCCCCTTGGATCCGAAACTCGAATGGGCCTATGAATATTCTGACTGCTGGGTTGAAGATTCGCGGTTGGTGGTGCTGAACGCCCGAGACGCCGAGGCGCGTGGCGCGCGGATCATGACCCGGACAGAGGTTGTCAGCGCTATTCGTACCACCAGCATGTGGGAAATCACCACGCGTGACACGGATACCGGCGCAACCCAAACGCATTATGCAAAGATGTTGGTGAATGCGGCTGGTCCGTGGGTGGCGTCTGTCATCCAGGGCGCGTTGCGTTTGAACTCGCAAGAAGGTGTGCGATTGGTCCGGGGCAGCCATATCGTTACAAAGCGGTTGTATGATCATGACAAGTGTTACTTTTTCCAGGGAACGGACGGACGTATCATCTTTGCAATCCCCTACGAGACGGATTTCACGCTAATCGGCACCACGGATGCGGATCATCCCGATCCTGCAGAAAAGCCTGTTTGTACAGATGCAGAGCGGGATTATTTGCTGGCCTTCGCCAGTCGTTATTTCAAAAAGCCTGTTACAGCGGACGAAGTTGTGTGGAGTTATGCAGGTGTGCGTGGTCTGTATGACGACGGCGCCGATAGTGCGACGGCGGCGACGCGTGAATATGTGTTGTCTGTCGATGACACAGGGGGCGCACCGGTGCTCAATGTGTTTGGTGGAAAGATCACGACCTATCGCAAACTGGCCGAACACGCTTTGGAAAAGATTGGGGCGCATTTGCCTGTCAGCGCCAAATGGACGGCAGGCGTTGCCTTGCCCGGAGGCGATTTCGCCGTGGACGGCGTCGAGGATCTGATTTCCGGTCTGCGCACTGATTTTTCATTTTTGGATGATCGGTGGGCCCGACGCCTGATCAAGGCCTATGGCACAGACGCGCGTCAAATCCTCGGCTCCGCGCAAAGCGCCGCAGACCTGGGATTAAATTTTGGCCTTAACCTGACCGAGGCCGAGGTCGTCTGGCTTATGCAACATGAATATGCCTGTCGTGCCGAAGACGTTCTTTGGCGGCGGACCAAACTGGGTCTGCATCTGACACAGGCGCAGGCTGATGCTTTGGACAATTGGATGACACAGCGGCGTGTGGCATTGGCGGGCTAGCTTTATAACAATTTTGGGCGGATACCTTACGGTCACCCCCTCGCAAGCCATAAAAAAAGCCGGCCCCATCTTGGGCCGGCTCAAACGCATCAGAACGATCTAGAAGTAATCAGTCGTCTTTTTTCTTGCGTGGTTTTTCTTCGAGCTGAACTTCTTCGCCAGTCTGCTGGTCTACGACTTTCATCGACAACCGCACTTTGCCACGATCGTCAAATCCCAAAAGCTTGACCTTGACGTCTTGTCCTTCGGTCAGCTCGTCTGATGGGTGATTGAGGCGTTTTGGAGCAATCTGGCTGACGTGTACCAAACCATCGCGCTTTCCGAAAAAGTTTACAAAGGCGCCGAAGTCCACGATTTTGACGACTTTGCCGTCGTAAATCTTGCCTTCTTCCGGCTCTGCAACGATCGAGTAGATCATATCGTAGGCTTTTTGGATCGATTCACCGTTTGGTGATGCGATCTTGATCACACCGTCATCGTTGATGTCGACCTTGGCACCAGAGGTTTCCACGATTTCGCGGATCACCTTACCACCCGAGCCGATCACTTCGCGGATCTTATCAGTCGGGATGTTCATGGTCTCGATCCGCGGCGCATGCACGCTAAAGCCGCTTGCCTCTGACTTGGCTTTGTTCATCTCGTTGAGAATGTGCAACCGGCCATCACGCGCCTGTGCCAAGGCTTTGCTCATGATTTCGGGGGTAATGCCCTGTACCTTGATGTCCATCTGAAGCGAGGTGATGCCCGCCTCGGTTCCGGCCACTTTAAAGTCCATATCGCCCAGGTGATCTTCGTCACCCAAGATATCGGTCAAAATGGCAAAATCACCGTCGTCTTCCAGCACCAGACCCATGGCAACACCGGCCACAGGCGCTTTCAGTGGAACACCGGCGTCCATCATGGACAGCGATCCACCACAGACGGATGCCATTGATGACGACCCGTTGGATTCAGTGATTTCCGAGACCAGGCGAATGGTATAGGGAAAGTCGGTTGCCGCAGGCAGGACGGCCTGCAACGCCCGCCATGCAAGCTTGCCGTGGCCAATTTCGCGACGCCCGGGAGGGCCCACGCGACCAGCTTCACCAACCGAATAGGGTGGGAAGTTGTAGTGCAGCAAAAAGTTTGACCGGAAGTTGCCGTGCAATGCATCGATGATCTGTTCGTCATCGCCAGTGCCGAGCGTTGTCACAACAAGCCCTTGGGTTTCCCCACGGGTGAACAATGCAGAGCCATGTGTCCGCGGCAGCAGGCCGGTGTCGACCTCGATCTGGCGGACCTGATCCAAGCCACGGCCATCAATCCGACGCCCATTTTTCACCACATCACCGCGCAGAACAACGGACTCGAGCTTTTTGAGGGCAGCGCCAAGATTGGCATCGGCCAGCTGGTCTTCTGTGAGGCTGTCAAGGATAGACGCTTTTGCGGCCCCAACAGCGGCCACGCGCTCTTGCTTGTCCGAAATCGCATAGGCGGCGCGCATCTGTTCATCACCCGCCCCGCGGACGGCTTCGAACAGGTCCGAATAGTCTGGTGCCTGAAAATCGAAAGGCTCTTTCGCGGCATCTTCGGCCAAGTCAACGATCAGGTCCAGAACGCCTTGGATCTGTTCATGGGCAAAGGTAACCGCCCCCAGCATTTCCTCTTCGGTCAGCTCGTAGGCCTCAGATTCGACCATCATGACCGCGTCTTTGGTGCCTGCAACAATCAGGTCCAAACGCTGGTCAGGATTGTTCCGAAGGTCCTGCATGTCTTCGACTTCAGGGTTCAGGATGTAGTCACCACCGCTATATCCGACGCGGCACCCTGCGATTGGCCCCATGAAGGGAACGCCTGAAATGGTCAAAGCCGCAGAGGCTGCAATCATAGCCACAATATCGGGATCGTTTACCAGATCATGGCTAAGCACTGTGCACATGACAAGCACTTCGTGCTTAAAGCCAGCAGCGAACAGTGGCCGGATTGGACGATCTATCAGGCGTGCTGTCAGCGTTTCCTTTTCGGTTGGCCGCGCTTCGCGCTTGAAAAAGCCACCCGGCACTTTGCCTGCAGCGTAGTATTTTTCTTGGTAGTGCACAGTCAGCGGAAAGAAATCCTGACCGGGCTTGGGTGATTTGGCAAAGGTCACGTTTGCCATGACCGAAGTTTCACCCAATGTGGCGATGACTGAACCATCTGCCTGACGGGCAACTTTGCCCGTTTCCAGTGTAAGCGTTTCTTCGCCCCACTGCATCGACTTTGTCGTAACGTTGAACATCAGCGTATCCTGTAAGGGAGCACTCGCGGGCCCTCCCGCGTCTCCCGTTTCAAAGGCGGCCCCATTGCCGCCGACCCCAATTTATCCTGTCCCACAACACCGGGGCCTGCGTGTCGTGTCTCAGATAGCGGTCGCTTACAGGGTTTAATTCGCTTTGGGAACCATTCAGTAGATAAAAAATGATCTCTTGGGCTCACAATGACAGGCAGCGTTTGAATTAAGCGCACAAACATTGCGATGCAGACATCAGGCAAGGTCGTAAGGTCGCGTTGTTTTGGGACCGCTTCACGCCTGCGGCACAAAAAAAGGGGCCCGGAAACCGGCCCCCTGAGATGTCAAAGCTGATATTGACGAAATCAGCGACGAATACCGAGACGAAGGATCAGGTCTTTATAGCGCTGTTCCTCCTTTGACTTCACGTAGTCCAGCAGCTTGCGGCGCTGGGCTACAAGCTTCAGCAAACCACGACGAGAATGGTTGTCCTTGGCGTGGGTTTTAAAGTGTTCTGTCAGTGTTTTGATGCGGCTTGTCAGAATGGCCACCTGCACTTCGGGTGAGCCGGTATCGCCTTCTTTGGTGGCGAATTCTTTCATCAAGCGTGCTTTTTCTTCTGGTGTAATCGACATCGGGGGCTCCTTTGAGCAAAAGGGTTATGGCGCAGGCCGGGATGTCGTCCAGCAAGGCCCATGGAGTGTCTGCGCGGCGTAACCCGGGCAGACCGGCAGCGTATAGGTCGAATCTCTAAATAAGGAAAGAGAAAACTCGATGAACGTCGTCACAGTCTATTGGCTTGACGCCTCATTGGCCCTCGGTCACAACATAGACGTGTCACCGCATAAAGGAGACCCATATGTGCCAGCTGACGTCATGGTTCAAAATCCACTCTTTTGTGCTGCCAAATTATCTCCATTCAGGTCGAGCAAGTCCGCAGACCCACACTCTGGTCGGCTTTTATCACGTGAACAGATTTTTGATGGTGCATGATCGGAAAGCTGGCCGAGGTGCGGGTCAGCTAGTTTGCAAATTGGCGCGCGACGCATGCGCGTGGATCGCAATGACGCGTATCCGACCTCGCAAAGTCTGCGGCTAAGCTGTGGCGCGGAAACGTTTTGGGCTTGGTGCCTATCTGGCATTAACGGGGGTCGGGCGACCTGATCGGTTGCGGATGGCCCAAAGGCGCACACAGCGTCAGTGTTTGTGGTTACACGCTGGCGAAAGGATGCAGCCTGGTGCACTTGTGTCGTTCTGTCAGCGCCTTTTGCAACATCGTGATGACTTGGACTTGGTTGTAACTGCATCCGACCCAGAGATATTGTCAGGATATGGCCTGCGGGTTGTGGTCGTGCCCGGCGACACGCCATCTGCCGTGGTCAGGTTTCTGGAAAGTGAGGCCCCTGTCGTCGGACTTTGGTTTGGAAACAGCCTGTGCCCGGGATTGATTTCTGCTGCCATGGCATCCGGCTGCGCAATGATGGCTTTGGACATTGAGGATGCCCCATTTGTGGTGCCGACGTTTCGATGGCTTGCGGACAGTGCAGCGATGGTGCTGGATGATTGCTGGGCGATTGTAGCCAAACAAAGGTCCGCTCAGGTCCGCTTGCGTCGGATCGGTTTGCGGCAGGCTGAGGTGCATAGTTTTGGTGCTTTGCCCAACAACCCGTTGCCTCTGGCGGCAACACCTGCTGTCATGTCCCGCGCGACGTCCTTGGTGGCAGGAAGATCCGTATGGCTGGCCAGTCACGTGCAGATTGAAGAGCTGGACATATTGCTCCGTGCGCACCGTGCTGCCAGCCGATATGCGCATCGATTGCTGCTGATTGTGGTGCCTGATTGCAATAGTCCTCTTGATCTGGTGCAGAGAACTCTTGAAGCCTCCGGTCTGCGCCATCGCATGTGTGATGCGCCGCCTGATCCATTGGTGCAGGTGATTGTTTCAACGCAACAAGAGGATCTTGGCGCGTGGTATCGCGTTGCGCCAATCTGTTTTTTGGGTGGATCACTCGTGGCCAAAGGGCGTGGCACAGATCCGACAGAGGCTGCAGCCTTGGGCTCGGCAGTTCTGTATGGACCAAATGTTGGTCTCCACCGGCACAATTATCAACGCTTTGAGGCGGCAGGAGCCGCGCGTTTGGTGCGCAACACTGATGGTCTTGTTGCGGCCATTACTGCGGCGCTAGCACCGGATACAGCAGCCACCATGTCAAACGCGGGATGGGAGATCGTTACCCAAGGGTCTGATCTGGTGGACTGGCTTTTGGCCCAAGTGTGTGAAGCCCTAGATCAGGTGGAGGTCGCCTGATGCGGTCACCAGCGTTTTGGTATAGAAATCCAGACCAGCCGGGGTTTCTCGCGAATGTGCTGCAACCCCTGGGGGCGTTGTATGCATGGGCCACGGCAAAACGCATTTTGCGTGCGACGCCCGTGCAGATTGCGGTGCCAGTTATATGTGTTGGTAATATCAATGCAGGCGGGACTGGAAAGACGCCGACTGTGATTGCTCTTCTTGCACACCTTGCAGCCCGAAACATCACCGCCCATGTGGTCTCGCGCGGCTATGGTGGTTGCATTACCGAGTCCACGGCCGTTGATCCAGCGCACCACACTGCAAAAGACGTAGGCGACGAACCTTTGCTATTGGCAGCTTTTGCGCCGGTTTGGGTTTCCCGCGACCGTGCGGCAGGGGCGCAGGCTGCGGTGAAGGCTGGTGCAGACGTTATTATCCTTGATGATGGTTTGCAAAACCCCGCGGTGGCCAAGGATCTGTCTGTTGTCGTGGTTGATGCTGCACGGGGATTTGGGAACCAAAGATGTGTGCCAGCTGGCCCGTTACGCGAACCTGTCTCTCGTGGCTTGGCCCGTTCGGATATCCTGCTCTCTATCGGGTCGCAGGCTGCACAGAAAAAGTTTATTGCGACTGTGCCGGATCATGGTCTGCCTCATATCACTGGCTATCTTGAGCCCCTTCAGACGGGAATGGACTGGGACGATCTGCGTGTTTTGGCATTCGCTGGCATCGGGCATCCAGAGAAATTTTTTGCCACATTGCGGGATTTGGGCGCGCGCGTGATTCACACTGAGCCTTTAGCGGACCATCAGCCATTGACGCCCGGCCTTATGATGCGGCTTGAACGGGACGCAGTGCGTCTTGGAGCGCAGTTGGTGACAACCGAAAAAGATGCGGTGCGACTTCCATCAGCGTTTCGGGCAAAAGTGCTTACTTTGCCAGTGCGATTGCAGTTTGAAGAACATGCGTTGGTTGACGCCGCCCTGGATAAAATTTTGACGCCCCTTTGATGGCCTATTCGGCAGCGAGATGACCAGCCAAAGATGCCGCGCGAATACGGGCCAACTCATTCGTAACCTTTTGAAGTCTACGATGGACGTCAGCGAACCCGTCATGTGGTGTTATGCTGTCTTCGTTCATGTAAAGTGCGCGATTTAATTCTATTTGTACGGCGTGTTGCCCGCGGCTCGGTCGTCCGTAATGCTGTGTCACATAGGCCCCTGCAAAGGGGGTATTGCGGTGTACTTCGAAGCCTGCGTTTTGAAAAACGGTCTCGATCTGTCTTACAACGGCATCAGATGCAGACGCACCAAATCGGTCACCAAGAACCACGTCCACCATTTTCCGGCGATCGCGCGATGTTGACGCCACGGCTTCGCTTGGCATGGAGTGACAATCGATCAAAATGGACTGGCCAAATTCCTCATGAGCGTGGTCTAGCAGACTTTGCAAGACGCGGTGATAGGGGCGCCAGATGGCCTCGATGCGGTCCAGGGCCACGTCTCGGTCCATTTTCCCTCGATAGATTGTGCGCCCTCCAGACACGACGCGGGGAATGACCCCAAGACCGGACGCCACGCGGGGATTGTGAACGCCGCGAGGCACCCCGCGTATCAGGGCAGGGTCAAGTTCCTCTGCGCTTCGGTTCAAATCTACATAAGCCCGAGGCGACTGTGCACACAAAAGAGGGGCCCCTGCCGAAGGTGCAGCGTCAAACAACATATCCACAAAGGCGTCTTCCGAAGATCTTAGGGTGTTCGCATCCAGATCAGTGTTGCCCAGAAAATCTGGACGATAGTCGCGACCGCTATGCGGAGAAGCAAAGACCACTTCACTGCTTAGGGCGTCAGGATGCTTGAGAACATACGAGCTTTGGGACATGCTTACTCCGAAGTGTGCACCTTATATATAGCCTGAAAATTTAGAGAACCAAAAGCCCTTGATCACCCCTGCGACTCTGCGTATAGACGCGGCTCAGACGTGTAACGGTCTTTTCCTTGCAAGACGGGTCAGGCAAATTTGCACGGCACGGGCGGTTAGCTCAGCGGTAGAGCACTACGTTGACATCGTAGGGGTCACTGGTTCGATCCCAGTACCGCCCACCATTTTACCCGAAGATTTTCGGGCCCGCTGTCTGGTGCAAGCCAGATGAAACATAACCTGTAAGGCGCTCGCGCGCCGAGATATGAGGACAGACCGATGAAGGTCAAGAACTCGCTCCGCTCGCTCAAGAGCCGACACCGCGATTGCCGCATCGTGCGCCGCAAGGGCCGCGTCTATGTTATCAACAAGACCCAGCCCCGTTTCAAAGCACGTCAAGGGTAGAATCCTAGATAATCCAGTCAGTCGTTGGTGTGATAAGCCAGACTGATTTTATGAGATAAACCCCGCTCTTTGGCGGGGTTTTCTTTGTTTATGAAACAGCTTGGCCTTTGAGGCGTCGAAACCTGGTCTGCTGATTTCAAAGGCGGTATAGTGGCGGTCGTTTGGTCTTGTCCCGCTTACGTTCCGGTCACTCAATTCGTTTCGGTAGCCTTTCGTTCGAAGGCCAAAGGGCTTTTGCCGTTAGCGATGAATTTCGCCGCGGTGGATTAAAGAGCCCAATCGTATAGCGCGCCCCTCAGCGTGGCGTCGGGCATCTGGTGTCCCAGCGGATCCACCAGATCCGCTCTGCCTTGAAGGATTTAACGAGCGTTTCCACTATGGAATTATCGTAGCAATGTCCTTTTCCGGTCATCGACACTTTGTCTCCAAGCTACAAAAGACGCTTCTGGTCGTCATGTGAACAGTGTCGCGACCCGCGATCCGTATGATGAATGCACCCTTCGGGCGGTTGTCGCAGAGTAACTGCAATATCTAAGGCGCTGATCGCCAAATCGCGCTCCAGCGGGTTGGGCGCAATGTTGAGCGTGTGATTGCTGTCCGTCGTGGCCTTGTATTTCTGCGTTCTGATGATCTTAATGCTATCTTCACGCATCAAACGGCCTGGGCGTGGGTGCCCCACGTTCAACCGCAGTTCCTGCAGTTTTTCAGTTGTGATGCAACATAGACTCTCCACAGGTCAAACGTCTTTCCAGGCATCGATGGAAGCGGACTTCATCGGCTTTGGTCCGCAAAGAA
>JAQXDR010000239.1 GCA_029251265.1 Pseudoprimorskyibacter sp.
ACAGGCCTGTTTTATATCTCCGGAGATTTATTGGGCATCGATGGTGTCCCAAGTTTGTCAGAGTTCACCGCGATCGGAGATGCGCTGGATGATGAAAGCGATCCATCGTCTGTCACCCCCGTGGCAGATGGCGTGTTAACCTTTGCCGACATCACTCTTGCCGACATTACAACCATCGACAGCGATGTCCCCGTTATGCCGGAGGTTGAGGTATCCATGTCGCTCTGCTGCCTGATGAGCAGTGATGACATAGATTATGATGCCACCTTTGGTACTCTGACAGCAGGGGAACCACTTCCAATATATTTGACAGCCTACATCAGCGACAGCATGGAGCTGGATGGTCCTGTGGACGAAGATGTCGAGCTGTCCGAGGACGTTGTGGACACCGTGACGGATTTTGCCACAGCCGTGAATGCAATGGGCGGCGGGTATGGTTTGCGTCTGTACGACTTTGAAAATCATGCAATTGGAAATTTTGCAGAATCCACCTCGGGTTATGTGGCTTCAGGTACTGACGTCATTGACGATGTCAGCGGTGATATGGCAACAGGAACAGCTCGAGGCACTTTGTGGCCAGATGAATTCGTGGCCTTCCACTTGTTTGAAACTGGTCACAGTGCCGGTAGTCCCCCTAACATTGGCGATGACCCTGGAATTGCAACGCATGAAGGCAACGATGCAGATCGTGGCTTTAACATAACAGCAAGCTCCGGCGGCGCGGCCGACGGCGAGCAGTATCTTGAGGTTCTGCCGTCAGAAACTGGTCCGGGCGGATTGATCGTCTGCTTTGATCAGCCAACCTATGGCTTCGGCTTTCATCTGATGGGGCGCGAAGACACAAAACGCGATGTGTTTCTGGATCTTCACATGAGCGATGGCACAATTCATCGCGAATTGACAGATACCAATGTCGTCAACACAGGCGGTCTTCAGTATTACAGCTTTGTATTGGATCCAGTCGAGTCTGCCGGTGTCACGATCAAGGGCTTCGTCCTCTATGAAACCCTCGAGGGGGACGAAGATGCCAGCTCGCGTGATATTTTTGCAATCGATGACCTTGCCATCGTGACAAATTCTGACGACGCGGCAATGTCCGCCACAGACCTGATTGATGTGACGCGATTGTCGGACGACAGCAAAGACCTGACACCCTTGTATGGCACTGCGGGTGATGATCTTATCGAAGGCGGGGCCGATGACGAGGCTATCTATGGCTACGAAGGGTCGGATACTTTGAAAGGTGCGGCTGGCAATGACTATATCGAAGCCGGACTAGGCGCAGACATTGTTACCGGAGGCGACGGTGACGACCAAATTTTTGGCGGCGGTGGTTGGGATCAACTGCGTGGGAACGATGGCGCGGATATGATCAATGGCATGAACGGCAATGACTATCTCTATGGCGGTGTCGACGGCGATATGCTGATCGGCTCCGGCGGACGGGACCGACTACGCGGTAACAACGGCGACGACACAATGGAAGGCGGCCAGAAAAATGACTTCCTTCAGGGTGGCGCAGGTGCTGATGTCTTTGTCTTTAACACAAACGACGGATCTTGGGGCAAAGACTTTATTAAGGATTTCGAGCTTGGCGTGGACCAAGTGGTCGTCGAAGGCTTTACCAGCGACGATGTCGTTTGGAAGGAAAAAGCCGACGCCTCTGGCGTTATCGCGAAATTTGCAGGCGGAGGTAAGATCGCCTTTAACAACCTGATCGAAGAGGATCTGAACGACTTCTCTGACTGGCTTTTCATCTGATAGCCAACCAAAATAAATACCAAATTGCCCGTGTTCCGCGCGGGCAATTTTGTTTTAAGGCAGGCAGCTGAGTAAACCTTGGTCCGCAGGAAAAAATAGCATATTACGTTCCCTGCCGACGAAATCAGCAACTGGCCGGCCTTGTTCGGCGAAATCGGTTTCCGGCGCTGGTTTTCAACCACTAACGCTGTTCACCGCAGGACATCATCCATCTTATGAGTGTACCAAGGAACGTACGATTTCGGCAGCTATGAACCTTGCAACTCTTTAGAGAGTGACAAACAGCTCGAAGAGATACCTGATGACGTAAACACCCCTAAAATTTCCAGAAGGCCCAGTATCGAGATATACGTAAAACTGATTTCAGTCATACAGACGCATAGCAGTCGACAAGATAGCTATTGGGCGACGGGATGGCACGTTGTGAGTTGTGGAACAGGCCTCCGAATTTAGAGAGTCTACAGAAAAATTCGTGTCCGATTGATTGGTCAAAAAGAGTAAAGCACGTCATTTGACAGACTTTACTGGACCGGGGCGTACGTGACTGCTTGCGAACACGCCAAATGGACGGAATTTGATGATATTAGCGCCAGCTCGACAATTGGCATATAACGCTCTGAAACTGTTGAGCATTTAGTCAAGTAAAGGGATTTAAAAATTGGCGCGCGTTTCACTAAGACGCCTCCGAAGCCAGCACCCCTTTATCTGCCGACGCTGGCGTAGTTTTAGATCAAGACTTTTTAACAGCAATGGTTGCTTCCAAATTCAGCAGGTTATCCTCCGAGGGGTTTTGGGGCCACAATAACCCTAACGGTCGTGCCAATGATAAATTAAACAGCAGCCTGACGCAGACCCACCCCTGAGAAAATTTGTCGGTTTATTCTGCAATGCGATAAACTGCGAAAGGTGGTGATGCCCTGAGGGTCAACACCGACATTCAACGAAAACTTCGTGTGGCCCAAATGGGCTTTAAAGCGAGGATTGTTGAACGTAACAAACATTATTACTCCAACCCTAATGGGCACGGTGGATCGTATTATGCTTTGGAGGAGACGTATAATGCGATCGATAGCAATCGTACTGCGGTAAACCCCAACCTAGCAAGCGTTGAATATCTACTGTTTTCCGTTGATGACTATGGACCTGTCACGGTTTAATGCCGCTCCTTTGATAGCATTTTCTGCAGCAAAGGAGATGAAGGGAGCCATTTGCGCCATTGGTGCAAGCACACTGGCGAGCGGGACTGAAACGGACGGAAGAATTCCGGCGAGATGCGGTGCGGATCGCACTGACCAGCGGACTGACGCGTAAGCAGGTTTCTGATGACCTTGGCGTGGGCATGTCGACGCTGAACAAATGGATCACCGCGCATCGAGACACAGATGTGGT
>JAQXDR010000248.1 GCA_029251265.1 Pseudoprimorskyibacter sp.
GTCTTTCATTAATCGGGCAGTCTTTTCTTAAAGGGTATCACAATGCGCATTCATCCGGTCATTCTTTGTGGAGGCACAGGAACGCGGTTATGGCCCCTGTCGCGTAAAAGCTATCCAAAACAGTTTGTACGCCTCTTGGGTGACAAGAGCCTGTTTCAGGCCAGCGCTCAACGGCTGTCCGGCAATGGCTTTGCCCCTCCCATGGTTCTGACAAATTCGGATTTTCGGTTTGTTGTCACGGAACAACTGGCGGATGTCGGGATTGATCCCGGCCCGGTGCTGATCGAACCCTCTGGTCAGGACACTGCGCCCGCCATTCTGGCAGCCGCCTTGTGGCTGGAGCAAACTGATCCCGACGCGCTTATGCTGATCGCGCCGTCCGATCACGTCATTCCCGATACTGCAGACTTTAGGGCCGCTGTGCGGCTTGCTGCTGAAACGGCTGTGAGCGGGCGATTGATTACCTTTGGCATTCAGCCTGATCGTCCGGAAACAGGCTATGGCTACCTTGAGACGGACACGCCCATAACCAAGGACACCGCCAATCAGGCGCATCCTCTGGTGCGGTTTGTCGAAAAGCCGGATGCAGACACGGCCAAAACAATGCTGGAAGCCGGCACCTTCTTATGGAATGCGGGCATTTTCGTGTTTTCTGTGCGCGCTATACTTGACGCCTTTGAATGCCATGCCCCTGATCTGTTACCACCGGTGCGCAAGGCTGTAGCAGACAGCCGTACCGACCTTGGCTTTGTACGTCTGGACCCCGAAGGCTTTGGCGCTGCAGAGGCGATTTCAATTGACTACGCGATTATGGAACGTGCGGACAATCTGAGCGTTGTCCCCTATATGGGCGGGTGGTCTGATCTGGGAAGTTGGGAGGCCGTTTTACGCGAATGTGATCACGATGCCGCTGGAGTGGCGACATCAGGACCGGTGACTGCAATAGACTGCGAAACCAGCCTGTTGCGGTCGGAATCTGAAAACCTGCATTTGGTGGGGATTGGACTGAAAGACGTGATTGCAGTTGCGATGCCTGATGCCGTTCTGATTGCAGATGCAAACAGAACCCAAGATGTGAAACGTGCCGTCAGCATATTGAAAACACAAGGAATAGGCCAGGCCACGCAGCTTCCACGCGACTACCGGCCCTGGGGTTGGTACGAAAGTCTTGTGATCGGGGAACGGTTCCAGGTCAAACGCATCCATGTGCATCCCGGCGCTGCATTAAGCCTGCAAAGCCATGTTCACAGGTCTGAGCACTGGATCGTTGTGCAAGGGACCGCGCGCGTGACCATCGATGAAACCGTATCGCTCGTGACCGAAAACCAATCGGTGTATATCCCCTTGGGCGCCGTGCATCGCATGGAAAACCCGGGAAAAGTTGATATGGTTTTAATAGAAGTACAGACCGGTATTTATCTGGGCGAAAATGATATCATCCGCTACGAGGATATCTACGCCCGCGGTTGACGTAACAAATGGCAGCCATAGGAAAATCTTTATGAAAATCGCGATGATAGGAACTGGCTATGTCGGTCTGGTCTCGGGGGTGTGTTTTTCGGATTTCGGACACGAAGTGGTCTGTATTGATAAAGACCCGAACAAGATTGACATGCTGAACGCAGGCCAGGTGCCCATTTACGAGCCAGGCCTGCTTGATGTTATGACGCGCAATGTTGCCGCTGGACGTCTGAGCTTCACGCTTGACCTCAAAGACGCACTGGATGGTGCCAGCGCGGTCTTTATTGCAGTCGGCACCCCAACGCGCCGTGGCGACGGGCATGCAGACATAAGCTATGTGCTCGCAGCTGCGCGCGAGATCGCGTCAACTGCACGAGATTACCTTGTCGTGGTGACAAAATCTACGGTTCCGGTGGGGACCAACCGCGCCGTTGCTCAGGCCATCCGGGACACCAATCCAGATCTTGAGTTCGACGTTGCATCAAATCCCGAGTTTTTGCGTGAAGGCGCTGCAATAGGCGACTTCATGAAACCCGACCGCGTTGTTCTGGGGGTGGAATCCGAGCGCGGCGAAACCGTGATGCGCGATATTTACCGCCCATTGTACCTGCGCGAATTCCCCATCGTTGTGACCGATCTGGAGAGCGCGGAATTGATTAAATACGCAGCCAATGCGTTTCTGGCGACCAAAATATCGTTTATAAACGAGGTCGCAGCCCTGTGCGAAAAAGTCGGCGCAGACGTCAAGGAGGTCTCTCGCGGGATCGGACTTGATAACAGGATCGGAAAGCTGTTTCTGCATGCCGGTCCCGGATATGGCGGCAGCTGTTTTCCAAAGGACACCATGGCTTTGGCGCGCACCGGACAAGAATTTGCATCGCCAATGCAAATCGTAGAAACTGTTATTCGCGTGAACGAAGAAGTCAAACGGCGCATGGTCAACAAACTGCGTGATTTATGCGGTGGGACCTTTAACGACAAAAAAATCGCCGTACTGGGCGTGACGTTCAAACCGGACACGGACGATATGCGCGATGCCCCTGCCCTGACCATCGTCCCTGCGCTTGTCGGAGGCGGGGCCGACGTCTCAGTCAGCGATCCGCAAGGCGCACATGAAGGACCTGCCCTGCTTCCCGGTGTGACCTGGGCGGATAACGCCTATGTGGCTGCCAAAGACGCAGATCTGATCGTGCTGTTGACAGAATGGCGTGAATTCCGTGCCTTGGACCTAAAACGGCTGGCCACAACCATGGCGCGGCCCAAAATGGCAGACTTTCGGAATATTTACAACAAATCCGACGCCAAAGCCGCCGGTTTTGAAGCATATATCTCAATAGGCCGACAGGATTTGA
>JAQXDR010000021.1 GCA_029251265.1 Pseudoprimorskyibacter sp.
GATCCAGACGCGGGCGACATAACGCGTAATGATAAGCCGAAGGTTTTTTTCCCTTGGTCATCGTCCCGTTGACGGCAAGCACAACACTATCGTCGACAGCCATATCGAGGCCGGCCACATTCATAACGGCATACCCTCATGGGGCAGCTGGATCTGAGACGTGACCGCTTCGATCCGGATGTGGGGGCCGTCGGTATCGCTGCCGACAAGCCTAAGCACTCTGATATGGCCACAACCGACTAACAGGGCCAACGCCAAACAGCTCTTTGGACATCACTACGCCCGTTGGCGTGACCTCACCGGTGTTCGATGGCTAGGCCTGCTCGATCCTCAAATACGCAACTTTTATCAGCTGTCTGGGGGTGCCCGTCAGGGCGTCTTTTCAGGCCCAGGGTTTACCATTCAATGTGTTCCAGAAACTCATCAAGTGCAATCCGCCACCAGTCTGCTGTATCGCGAAGATTGTCGGGTGATACACCGTGCGCGAGATTAACGTTCATTTCAAATCCAAGATCACCGTCTTCCATTACATAAGCCATGCCAAATCGTTTGGCAGCATTCCAGTCATTTGCGATGCTGAGCGAAGGTCGGGAATTCAGGGTGAACGTGGTATAAAAAGACACAGATCGACAATCTGATTCATCGCATCCGTAGAAATAGACTGAGTAATTAACCCCTGACATCCGGCCGGTCAGTTTTGGGTCACCTTGGCTGTCTGTATCTAGACGGGTCAGATACCCTTCTTCTGCCAGTGCGTTCATCACGTCTTCTGGGTTTGCATAGGCAAGTTGTTGGTTGCTTTGCGCTGATGCAGCAAATGGTATTACTAAAAAAAACAATGACGAAATTATGAGAGAGCGGATCATGGCCTATTCCTTTCGATAGCCTTAGCAATTTCAGGCTGTGATGGTGAGTGAACCACATTGATAAGGTGCTGTGCAAGTTCTGAGGGCTTGAACTCTGTTGTTGCTACCAGCAAAGCTTGGCGCAACGAAATTCGGGGGCAGAAATGGATATACGCGCTATTGCTATGGGACTTGCCTTCGCATTCATGTGGTCGTCTGCTTTTACGTCGGCCAGCATCATAGTTGAGTCCGCCCCCCCGCTCGGTGCATTGTCGATACGCTTTCTGTTGTCGGGCCTGATAGCAGTGGTGATAGCTGCGGCGTTGGGTCAGTCCATGCGTCTGACAAATGCCCAGTGGCGGGGAACCATTGTCTTTGGAATCTGTCAGAATGCCTTGTATCTGGGTTTGAATTTCATGGCGGTTCAATGGATTGATGCCTCTTTGGCCGTGATTATTGCGTCCATGATGCCCCTGATTGTCGGAATTCTCGCTTGGGTGCTGTATGGTGAAAAACTGCGGCCTTTGGGACTTTTTGGCTTGATGACAGGTATTTTTGGTGTCCTTGTGATCATGGGTGCACGTTTCCAAGGTGGTGTGGATATGCTTGGCGTGGCTTTTTGCGTGTTTGGAGTGGTATCGTTGGCCGTGGCGACGATGGCTTTGAAAAACGCGGCGTCGGGTGGTAATTTCGTGATGGTTGTTGGACTGCAGATGCTGGTGGGCAGTGCGGCTTTGGCCGTTCCCGCTATCGCATTTGAAACATATTCTGTTGCATGGTCGTGGTCTTTGGTGGCGGCCTTTACATATACGACTTTGGTGCCCGGCCTTGCCGCCACTTTGGTTTGGTTCTTTTTGGTGGACCGTATTGGTGCTCTCAAGGCGGCAACGTTTCATTTTCTCAATCCGTTTTTCGGGGTCACAATAGCGGCACTCATATTGGGTGAGCGTTTGGGATTGCTTGATCTTGTGGGTGTCGTGGTCATCATGCTCGGCATTCTTGCTGTGCAGATATCCAGACAACCGGGCAGGTGACTTTATGAAAATTCCTTTGGGACTGGATTAAATCGTAAGCTATCAACAAATCGTTAGGTGACAGGTGCGAAGAGGACGCGCATATCAGTAAAATGGAACCGATCCTTGCATATGTTGCGGGCCTTTTGACCCTGATTAACCCGTGCATCTTGCCTGTTTTGCCGATCGTGATCGTGTCTAGCTTGCAAGTCAGCAAGCGCGGACCAATCGCGCTGGCCGCAGGTTTGTGCCTTGGGTTTATCGCCGTAGGTTTGACGGTTACAGCTTTCGGTCACCTGGTGGGACTGACAGCTTATACCATGTCGCACATTGGCGCGGCCATGATGGTTGTGTTTGGTATCGCGATCCTAGTGCGGCCTGTCGCGATCGGTATGCAAAACGCCACTGCGGGCGTGGCGCGTCGTGCAGATCGCATGATAGAGTACCTCGACCAAAACAATCTGTCTGGTCAGTTTGTGGCGGGCTTTTTTCTAAGCATTGCATGGAGCCCTTGCATAGGGCCAACGCTGGGTGGTGCCATCGCTTTGGCAAGCCAGCGGCAGGACTTGCTATGGGCCAGTGTCATCATGGCGGGATATGCAACCGGTATTGCCACGCTCGTTTTAGGCTTGGCCTATGGTACCCGTGGCTTGGTGGCCCGCTACAACACGCGCTTTCGTGGTATATCACGATATGCTCAGCCCGCGTTGGGGCTGACTTTCGTTTTGATTGGATGTGCTCTCTTTTTTGGAATTGCCCAGACAATCGAAGGGGCGTTGCTGCGCGCCTTGCCCAATTGGTTGATAGATTTATCTGTCTCCGTTTAATATTTGACCTTTAGGATAACTGAAATGCAAAGACGCCGTTTTTTAACCTCCTGCATGGCTTTGATTGCGTCTGGTGCGACGACCGGGCTGTATCCATCTGTGGCATCGGCTGAACCTTTGGACTATATTCCGGGTTTGCTGGATGCGCGACTTGCAGCAGGACAAACCGTGTTTTTGGAATTTACGGCCAGCTGGTGCACGACGTGTCATGCTCAGCAACGGGTCATCCAGGCTTTGCAAAAAGAAACCCCTGCGTATTTGAATGAGCTGACGTTCATAAGCGTGGACTGGGATCGCTATGGTCGCAGCAACCTGGTCCGTAGATTAAAAGTGCCGCGCCGGTCAACGCTCATGATCCTGAAGGGCGAAGAAGAGCACGGGCGCATCATTGCCCAGACCAGTCGCCGCAAGATCAAAGCCCTTTTGGATCGCGGGCTTGATGTCGCACGGGCCTGATGTCGCACGGGAATGACCGGAAACAGGGACGAATTATGCGTACGGGATGGTCTGCTTAAAACGCCGCGAGCAAAGCGGATAGCGTGAAAAAGCCTATCACCGTTGCAGCCAGCAATGTCCGTGCCCCCAAGGCGGTTTCGTGCACATCAGCGGCGAGGATAGGGTAAATCCCGATCATCGGCATTGCGGCAGACAGAACCAGTGCTGTGCGCAGGTCGGGGGAGAGGGTGCCTAAGACAAGCGCGCCAAATCCCACTGCAAGTGCCGGAGCAAGACATAGCCTGAATAGAACGATCAGGCCGGTATCGGCCGAGCGACCCGCAACGGTCAGGCCCGCAAGGGTGCCTCCAAGAAAAATCATCGCAAGTGCTGGCGTGGTCAGTGCCAAAAGGTCAATGGCGCGACTGGCTGCCACTGGCACAGCCAAGCCGCTCAGCGATACGGCCAGTCCAAGCGGAAGCGCCAGCGTCAGCGGTCGTGTGAGCAAAACGCGCGCTATGTGTCGAACAAGGTCCATGCGATCGGGAGCGTCCGATTTGCTTGCCTCCAGCAGTGCCAGTCCCACGGGAAGGATAAGAGCCATTTCGACCAATGTGTTCATTGCCAGCACAAGATCGGCCATGCCCGGAAGGGCTAAAGCGATGATCGCGTACCCGATAAAGCCCGAATTGGGAGCCATAGCGCCCAAGGTTGCCAAAGCTCTAACCGAGGCTGTCTGTTTGATGAAGACAAGCCACGTAATGACGCCGGTCAGGCCGAGGACCAATGCATAAGCTGCTATGTAGCCGGAGTGTATCTGGTCAAGGATCGCCGGATCACTGGCGGCGCGGAATAAGATTGCCGGCATTCCAATCATCATCACAAAGCGGCCAAAGCCGCTGATGTCGCCGGCTGACAGTATTTGGAGCCGCGCAAGACCGTATCCCAGGGCCGTCAGCCCAAAGACAGGCATCGTGATATTGAGAACGTCTAGCACTTGGCCTAGCCTATTCGGCCACCGCCATCTCCGATTTGGCCACGATGCAACAATAGATGATCCAAAAGGATGCAGGCCATCATGGCCTCACCCACTGGCACGGCCCGGATGCCAACGCAGGGATCATGCCTGCCTTTGGTCATGATCGTTGTGTCCTGGCCTGATTTCGTAACCGTTTTGCGTGTTGTCAAAATGGATGAGGTCGGCTTGACCGCAAAGCGCACGACAATGTCCTGGCTTGTCGAAATGCCCCCAAGAATGCCGCCGGCATGGTTGCTGCCATAGATCGGCCCATCTGGTCCCATTGAGATTTCATCTGCGTTTTCTGTCCCCGTCAGCGCGGCTGAGGCCATGCCGTCGCCGATCTCGACGCCTTTAACAGCGTTGATCGACATCATCGCCGCAGCCAGGTCGGTATCCAGTTTCGCGTAAATCGGGGCACCAAGGCCGGCAGGCACGCCCGAGGCGGTCACTTCGATGACCGCGCCCACGCTTTCGCCTGATTTCCGCAACCCATCCAAGTAGATCGCCCAGTCTTTGGCGGCCCCTGGGTCCGGGGTCCAAAAGGGGTTTTCCTCGATCTGGCCCATATCAAACCGGGTGCGGTCAATGTGATGTGGGCCCATCTGGACCATATAGCCGGTGATCTTGATCTGTGGAGCCAACGCGGCGAGTGCTGCGCGGGCCAGCCCACCGGCGGCGACCCGAGCTGCTGTTTCACGGGCAGAGGACCGTCCGCCACCGCGATAATCACGAATGCCGTATTTCTGCCAGTAGGTGATAT
>JAQXDR010000022.1 GCA_029251265.1 Pseudoprimorskyibacter sp.
AAAGTCCGCGTTGAACGCCGAACAGACCAGCGGGTGCAACTCGATTGCCTAACCTTCGATCAGTTTTGGTTCAAACGCTTGAATGCCAAGCCGGTGCAATGTCGGTGCGCGGTTCAACAAAACAGGGTGTTCACGGATCACTTCATCCAGAATATCCCAGACTTCGGGACGTTCCTTTTCGACCAGCTTTTTGGCTTGCTTGACCGTCGATGATAGTCCTTTCGCCTCAAGCCGCGAATAAATGAACGGTTTAAACAGCTCCAACGCCATCTTTTTAGGCAGTCCGCACTGATGAAGTTTCAGCTCTGGTCCCGTCACGATAACTGAACGACCCGAAAAGTCGACGCGCTTACCCAAAAGGTTCTGACGAAAACGCCCCTGCTTGCCCTTAAGCATGTCGGATAGTGATTTCAACGGGCGCTTGTTGGCGCCTGTGATCACGCGACCGCGGCGACCGTTGTCAAACAAGGCGTCCACGGATTCTTGCAACATACGCTTTTCGTTACGGACGATAATATCCGGCGCCCGCAATTCAATCAGCCGCTTGAGCCGGTTATTACGGTTGATAACCCGACGATAGAGATCGTTCAAATCCGAGGTTGCAAAGCGACCACCATCCAAAGGAACCAACGGGCGAAGCTCTGGCGGAATCACAGGAATAACCGTCATAACCATCCACTCTGGACGGTTTCCGGACTCCAGAAAGCTCTCAACTACTTTGAGCCGCTTGATGATCTTCTTTGGCTTCAACTCGCCGGTGGCTTCTTTCAAATCCGCACGAAGTTGATCCGCTTCAGCTTCAAGATCGATATTGGCAAGCATCTCGCGGATTGCTTCGGCGCCAATGTTGGCCGTGAAAGCGTCCATGCCATAGATATCCTGAGCATCCATGAATTCCTGCTCGGACAGCATTTGGCCGTATGTCAAATCGGTAAGGCCCGGTTCGATCACAACGTAATTTTCAAAATAGAGCACCCGCTCAAGATCGCGAAGCGTCATATCCAGCATCAGGCCGATGCGCGATGGCAGCGACTTTAGAAACCAGATGTGGGCGCAGGGCGCGGCCAATTCGATATGGCCCATACGCTCGCGACGAACCTTTTGCAGCGTAACTTCCACACCGCATTTTTCGCAGACAACACCGCGATATTTCATCCGCTTGTATTTGCCGCACAGACATTCGTAATCTTTGATCGGGCCAAAGATGCGCGCACAAAAAAGGCCGTCACGCTCGGGCTTGAACGTCCGGTAGTTGATGGTCTCGGGCTTCTTGATCTCGCCAAAGGACCAAGAAAGGATACGCTCTGGCGAGGCCAGAGAGACCTTGATCTCGTCAAAAACCTTGGGCGGCGTGAGCGGGTTGAACGGGTTGTTGGTCAGTTCTTGGTTCATATTATTCTCCCCAAACGGGTAGGTATCCAAAGATTGCGGCATCTAGGGCGGATGCGATCAAGCATGCGCCCCAGACGTGGGATTTTGGTCTTTCAGGGTTGTACCAAGGGTACTCTTCGTCCGCTTTCCAAAGCGCGCCTGCAGTGCATGCAAGACCCGCCGAAACCAAGACATATGAGAACCGTATCGGCACAGTTCCTGCTTCCCATTACTCATCTTCCTCCGCATCTAGGAGTTCCATGTTGAGGCCGAGGCCCCGCACTTCCTTCACAAGTACGTTGAACGATTCCGGCACGCCGGCTTCGAAATTATCCTCGCCCTTGACGATCGACTCGTAGACCTTGGTTCGACCAGCCACGTCGTCCGATTTCACCGTCAGCATCTCCTGCAAGGTGTAGGCAGCGCCGTAAGCTTCCAAAGCCCAGACTTCCATCTCCCCGAAACGCTGTCCGCCGAACTGGGCCTTACCACCCAGAGGCTGCTGCGTAACAAGGCTGTATGGCCCAGTCGAACGTGCGTGGATCTTATCATCCACAAGGTGGTGGAGTTTCAGTAGGTACTTGACCCCGACTGTCACAGGACGATTGAACTGTTCACCGGTACGACCGTCGAACAAGATCGACTGACCACTTTCAGTGAAGCCAGCACGCCGAAGAGCGTCGTTAACGTCTGCTTCTTTCGCCCCGTCAAAAACCGGCGTCGCAATTGGAACACCGTGGCTGACGTTGCCCGCAGCTTCAAGAAGCTGCTCTTCGGACATAGGCACCAAGCCCTCTTCATACACATCATCCCCGTAGGCATTCCGTAAAGCGTCGCGCACAGGGGTCAGATCACCAGTTCTGCGATAGTCTTGCAGTGCCTCGTCGATTCGAAGCCCCATGCCACGCGCGGCCCAACCCATGTGGGTCTCGAGGATCTGACCGACGTTCATACGCGACGGAACACCAAGCGGGTTCAAGCAGAAGTCCACAGGCGTACCATCCGCAAGGAAAGGCATATCTTCCATCGGAACAACGCGCGAAATCACGCCTTTGTTGCCGTGACGACCGGCCATTTTGTCACCAGGCTGAAGCTTGCGCTTCACCGCAATGAACACTTTGACCATCTTCATAACGCCCGGGGGCAGATCGTCACCACGACGCACTTTTTCAACCTTATCGTCGAACCGCGCATCCAAAGCTCGCTTTTGCGCCTCGTACTGCTCGTTCAACGCCTCGACGATTTGCGCGTCCGCGTCCTCTTTCAACGCAAGCTGCCACCATTGACCGCGGGTCAGCATGCCCAGCAACTCGTCATCAATCACAGAGTTTGCCCGCACACCCCGAGGACCTTTTACTGCAATCTTGCCTTCGATCACCGCACGCAAGCGCGCATAAATGTTCCGATCAAGGATCGCCATCTCGTCATCGCGATCTCGTGCAAGCTGCTCGATCTCTTCGCGTTCGATCTGAAGGGCACGCTCGTCTTTCTCGACCCCGTGGCGATTGAACACACGCACCTCGACCACGGTGCCGTAATCACCCGGTTTCACCCTAAGAGACGTATCCCGAACGTCGCTGGCCTTTTCACCAAAGATCGCGCGGAGCAGCTTTTCTTCCGGCGTCATCGGGCTTTCACCCTTTGGCGTGATCTTGCCGACCAGAATATCGCCAGGCTCTACGTCAGCGCCGATGTAGACAATGCCTGCCTCGTCGAGGTTACGCAAAGCTTCTTCGCCCACATTGGGAATATCGCGCGTGATTTCCTCTGGACCAAGCTTGGTGTCGCGAGCCGCGACCTCGAATTCTTCGATGTGAACGCTTGTAAACACGTCATCCCGTGCAATCCGCTCGGAAATCAGGATCGAGTCCTCGTAGTTGTAGCCATTCCAAGGCATGAACGCGACAATCACGTTCTTACCAAGTGCCAGTTCGCCCATGTCGGTGGACGGGCCGTCTGCGATGACCTCGCCTTTTTCGACCGTCTGGCCCACCTTGACCAGCGGACGCTGATTGATGCAGGTGTTTTGGTTCGACCGCTGGAATTTGCGCATCCTGTAGATGTCAACGCCGGGGTCCCCGGGATCCATCTCGTCTGTAACACGAACAACGATCCGCATTGCGTCTACCTGGTCAATCACACCACCCCGATGGGCCATGATCGCAGCACCTGAATCGCGGGCAACAACGCCCTCAATCCCCGTGCCAACCAAAGGCGCCTCGGACCGCAGCGTCGGCACGGCTTGGCGTTGCATGTTCGACCCCATAAGAGCGCGGTTCGCGTCATCGTTTTCAAGAAACGGGATCAGCGATGCGGCAACCGATACCAGCTGCTTTGGCGACACGTCGATCAGATCAACGTTGTCCCTATGCGCCAACATATAGTCGCCCGATTGACGGGTCGAGACCAGCTCGTTTTGGAAAACACCGTGATCGTCTAGGCGTGCGTTTGCCTGCGCAACCGTATGTCGCATTTCCTCGGTCGCGGACATATAATGCACTTCATCCGTGACCTGACCCTCTTTCACCACGCGATACGGTGTTTCGATAAAGCCATATTTATTCACACGCGCAAATGTCGCCAGAGAGTTGATCAGTCCAATATTCGGCCCTTCGGGCGTTTCAATCGGACACATCCGGCCGTAGTGCGTTGCGTGTACGTCACGCACCTCAAAGCCGGCACGTTCCCGCGTCAAGCCGCCTGGGCCAAGCGCAGACAGGCGTCGCTTGTGCGTCACCTCGGACAGAGGGTTGGTCTGATCCATAAACTGCGATAGCTGCGACGATCCAAAGAACTCTCGTACAGCGGCTGCGGCAGGCTTTGCGTTGATCAAATCCTGCGGCATCACAGTGTCGATTTCAACGCTGGACATACGTTCCTTGATGGCACGCTCCATTCGAAGCAATCCAACCCGATACTGGTTTTCCATCAGTTCGCCAACCGAACGGACGCGACGGTTTCCAAGGTGGTCGATGTCGTCGATGTCGCCCTTGCCGTCACGTAGCTCAACCAAGGCCTTGATGCAGGACACGATGTCCTCGCGATCAAGCGTGCGCTGCGTGTCTTCTTTACCTAACGCAAGACGCATGTTCATCTTGACCCGGCCAACCGCGGATAGATCATACCGCTCGCTATCGAAGAACAGCGTGTTAAACAAAGAACTCGCCGCTTCGACGGTGGGCGGCTCGCCTGGACGCATCACACGATAGATATCCATGAGCGCGGTGTCGCGGTTCATGTTTTTATCCATCGCCATAGTATTGCGCATGTACGGACCAACATTGATGTTATCGATATCCAGCACCGGAATGTCGACAATACCCGCATCCAACAGGTCTTTGAGCGTGCCGCCCGAGACCTCACCGTCTTTGTCTAGCGTCCAGGTGAGCTCGTCACCGGCTTCGACATAGATCGCTCCAGTTTCTTCGTTGATAATATCGCAGGCAGCAAATTTGCCAACAATTTGGTCAAACGGAACCAGTAGGTCGGTAATCGCGCCGTCTTCAATGATTTTCTTAACAGCCCGCGGGGTCACCTTTTTGCCAGCTTCGCAAATCACTTCGCCAGTTGCTGCATCAACCAAGTCATAGACTGGTCGCGTATTGCGTGCACGTTGAGGAAAGAATTTTGTAACCCAGCCACGGCCTTTTTCAAGGGTGTAGCTGACAGTATCGTAGTAGGCATCCATGATGCCTTCTTGATCCAAACCAAGCGAATACAAAAGAGTCGTGACAGGCAGCTTGCGCCGGCGGTCGATGCGCGCGTACACGTTGTCCTTAGCATCGAATTCAAAATCGAGCCACGACCCGCGATAAGGGATAATCCGACACGCAAACAAAAGCTTGCCTGAACTGTGGGTTTTGCCCTTATCATGGTCAAAAAACACACCGGGCGAACGGTGCATCTGGCTGACGATCACCCGCTCTGTGCCGTTCACGACAAAGGTTCCGTTGGGCGTCATCAGAGGCATATCGCCCATAAACACATCTTGTTCTTTGATGTCTTTGACGGATTTTGCGCCGGTGTCTTCGTCAAAATCAAAAACGATCAAGCGCAGAGTAACCTTGAGCGGCGCGCTGTAGGTCATGTCACGTTGCTGACATTCCTCAACGTCATACTTTGGTTTTTCCAGCTCGTAGTTGACGAATTCCAAAATCGCAGTTTCGTTGAAATCCTTGATCGGGAATACCGATTGAAAGACCCCTTTGATCCCTTCCCCATCCGCGGGAAGCAAAGCATCCCCCGATTTCAGGAATAAATCATAACTGGATTTCTGAACTTCGATAAGATTTGGCATCTCCAGGACTTCCCGGATTTTGCCATAGTACTTGCGAAGACGTTTCTGGCCAAGAAAGCTTTGCGCCATGAGAGCGATCACCCTTTGGTTAAATCTGCACGACCACACCACAGCTTGGGGAATTCTGCGGTGCACCCTGTCAGTTCGGAGGTAAGAGCAGATCCATTCTCGGCGCGCGTCCCAAAGCCCACCACTCGATCTTGGCTCCCTGCCTTGGTAAACTTCTGAAACTACAGAAGCTTACCAAGCCGGGAAGATAACGCGTTCGTCTACCAGTAACCGAAAAAGTCCGTTCCGGGCAGCATCGAGCGAGTATTCAAAGCTGTCGGGCCACCTCATTTATGATGAACGAATATCTGTCTCTCTCGAATCAACGACCAAGAGTGAAAGTTCCCAATATTGTGTGAATGCAACGAACGCAAGCCCTTCTGCAAAGAAGGTATCTGAAAACACTCTATTTTCAGCTTAATGCGTTCATAATCAGACCTGGCGCCGTGATAGACTCAGTCGTTGGCTGCATAGGCTTGGCCCTGATAAAAAAAACAGGCGCCTCATTTTAGAGGCGCCTGTTAGAATTCCATCCAAATGGACAGGATTACTTGACTTCGACTTCGGCACCAGCTGCTTCCAGCTTGCCTTTGATCTCTTCGGCTTCGTCCTTGGACACGGCCTCTTTGACAGCTTTGCCGCCAGCGTCGACCAGCTCTTTGGCTTCTTTCAGGCCAAGGCCCGTGATCGCGCGAACTTCTTTGATGACGTTGATCTTCTTGGCGCCAGCGGCCTTCAAGATGACATCAAATTCAGTCTTTTCTTCTTCAGCTGCTGCACCGCCGCCGTCGGCGGGTCCAGCCATCATCACAGCGCCACCCGCGGCAGGCTCGATGTCATACTCATCTTTGAGAATGGTTTTCAATTCTTGTGCTTCAAGCAGCGTCAGGTTGACGATTTGCTCGGCAAGTGCTTTCAGATCAGCCATTTGTCCGTATCCGTATTTAAAGGTTGTGTTCCAACGACGGGGTCAGTCCCTACGTAGGTCTCAAAAGTTGCCTTAGGCCGCTTCCGCCTTGTCTTCCAAGGTCGAAAGAATGCCTGCGATATTCGATGCAGGGGCGCCAATCGCACCGGCGATATTCGAAGCAGGTGCGCCGATGCAGGACGCGATCTGAGCGATAAGCTCTTCGCGCGACGGCATCTTTGACACAGCTTCTACACCGGCTCGGTCCAGAGCATCCTCACCCATTGCACCGCCTAGGATTTCAAACTTTTTGTTATCCTTGGCGAAATCCTCAACCACCTTGGCTGCTGCCACGGGGTCTTCGGAGTAGGTGAGCACAGTCATGCCTGTCAGGTATGTTGCAATGCTTTCACATGGCTTGCCCTGCAAGGCAATCTTGGCAAGTCTGTTTTTAGCGACACGTACAAAGCTTCCGCTTTCACGCGCGCGTCCGCGCAGATCTTGCATGTCGGCAACTGTCAGGCCTTCGTAGTGTGCAACCACAACGACGCCAGAGCTTTCGAAGATTTGGCCGAGCTCGTCGACCAGTTTCTCTTTTTGGGCTCTATCCACAGTTTCACTCCAGTTTTGGGGGTTTCCCCCCGGCTCATTACGGCCCTGAATTCAGGACCATCGGGTCCATGACAAGGACCCGAGAGCAACCTAAGACGCGGTGGTAAACACGCACGGTCAAGCAGCTATCTGGTATCCTCGTCTCAGGCAGGATTTATTGGCAAAGTTGCCCACCCACCGTCTTGGACGAACACAACAGCGACGTGATTCGCATCCCACCGTGCTGATGAAGGTCGGATACATTGCGCACCTAGAAATGCCAAGGGGCTAAAGCAAGGGATAGATCCTGCATGCACCATGGATCGCGACTCTGGCAACGCTGAGCCACCAAAGACTCAATTCGGTTCATCATAAAACTCCGAAAACGGGGATTGTTCGAACCGTTGGTCACTTACTCTGATCGTAATTCTCACGACTTCGGACCTGTCGCGATCTGATGCCACTCCTGTGATAGCATTTACTGCAACAAAGGCGACAGACAATGGAACCAAAACAGACAGACGAATTCCGCACTCATGCGGTACGGAACGCGCTGACCAGCGGGCTGACGCGTAAACAGGTGGCGTCAGACAAAGAAAAGAGGCATTTCCTAAACTGAATAAAATCACCTCGGGACACGGCAGGACGTTTCTACGATGAAGGCCACAGTCTTTTTTCGCGAGTCAAAAGCCATGAGGTCTGTGTTCATCGAAGAGCATGGCGGCGATTTCCCAATCACCCGCCTTTGCTGGGTTCTGGGTCGCCGATAGCTGCCGACTTGCCATCCAAAGGCAAAGGACGAATCTGGTCGTGCTGGCTATTTCCAAGAACAGTCTCGTGTAGGCTTGGGCAGCTACGTCCGCGCACGCATGATCATAGAGCTAGAGACGCTCGGTCTTAACATCGGCTACCGCCGCTTGAGAAGGCTGAGGGACCGCAGCGAACACGACACCCGAACGCAGGACTCGAGCGGAACGAGATTACACCGACCATGGGCTGGTCCATGGATACGGCATCCAAGATGATCAAAACATACGCCCAGGTCGACGCAGAAATTACCGATACCATTCTGGCAAAACTGAAACGCCACGAATCCGCACAGGCAAAATGAATGTAGCATGGCAAATCGCCAAGGGCCGGTCCTCGGGAATCGAACATCCGGCAAACGAATGGACCATGATGTGTACCATGAAGAAGCCCGCCGATGAGTTGGCGGGTTTTCTATCTTGTAAGTATTTGATATTTAATGGCAGGGGCACAGGGACTCGAACCCGGGACCTACGGTTTTGGAGACCGTCGCTCTACCAACTGAGCTATACCCCTTCGATGGGCAATGCATTACGCCAGCCGATGAAGGGGTGCAAGAGGCGAAGAGCGCGTTTTTTCAATGATCCGGTCTCAATGCATCATCAACGGTGGAAGCATCGGTCCACATCGCCGTCGCCTGCATCCCTTGATGTTCGGTTCCACGCGCTGTGCACATATGCAGTCCCCCCTCGCAAGGCCTAGCCAAAATTCTCACCGGCGCATCAGGAAACATGGGATGCACAGCGCGATACTCAAACCGGTCCGGACACCGTCCCATATGCGATGTAGCAGCTGCTATCATGAGCGTTGCCTGTAGCGGACCATGCACCAATAGATTTGGGTACCTCTCGATCTGTCGGGCAAAATCCAGGTCGTAGTGGATCCTGTGCCCATTGAACGTGCAAGCCGAGTATCGAAACAGCCGCGTTGTGTTCATAGGATACGCTTGGTCAATCACCGGATCCTGCATAGGTGGAATCGGCGGTGGGGGACTGTAACGATCCGGGCTTTGCAGAAACACAATGTTATGACGCTCTTTGATACGCCCCGTTGCGCCGGTCAGAGTATGATCTACTGACACAAGAACCATTGGTCCGGAACGCGCCTGTTTTTCAATCACTTGTGACACGACCGAGTCCTGCACCAATGGCTGGTCCACACGCAGTATACCCGCAAATTCAAGCGATCCTCCGGCCCACATTCGGCGCGGCAATGGCACGGGCGGCAAAAAGCCCCCCTTCTTCTCGTGACCATCATGCCCAAGATTAGATGTCGGAACAGGCTGTTCAGCTGCAGCCCAATGCCACAGAGGTGGCAATGGATCACCTGACTGTGGTGCATCTACATCTAGGGTTGCCGCCAATAACGCCGCCTGCCGGGCATCAACTTCTGTTTCCCGATGACGGTGATGTCCAATCCATTCGCTGAGCTCCGGCGCCGCCATGGTAATCCTCCCGCAATATCCCACCTGCAAGCTTCAAGATCGGACCATGCCGCGATTGGAAGATCAAGGCCGCATAGACCCAGTAGAGCGTATTCGTTAGAAAACCCCACACGTCAGACGACCTGAGCATTACGCGTCTACGTGCATGACCGCGCGTCGGTCAGCCCCAAGCCGCATGTCTACACTTACGTAAAGATCACGGTGACACGGACCAAAAATTGGAGGCTTGAACGTGCACGTCGCACTTATGGGGTAGAATAATTTGATCAAAGTTTGCCGATTGACCGTTTCCAACCCGGTGCAAGAAATTTCAGCATGAACGCTGATTGCGATGATCTATACCCCTATCCTTTCCATTTGGAGCACGCTGAGTCGCGCGCGTGTCCGGCAGATCGTGAAACGCATCATGCCGTTAGTTTGGCGTCCCTGACGCCCCGTAACTTAGCCCCAAAGGCCTGCGACATGGGTTCGGTATCAATGCCAGCGTCAATGGTGGCGAAACTCGGCTGGATCGATTGGTTCAATCACCGGCGCCTGCTTGGACGTATCGGAAACATCCCGCCAGCCGACGCGGAAGAGATCTACTGTGCGCGGCGCGACATGCTCGATATGATCGCGTGAAAGGACGCTACAAGTCTCCCAAAAACCCGGGGCGATTCAGTTGGACTGTTTGCTCCATTTGTTGGCTTTGGGTCCTTTCAAATGCACCAAAAGTCATTGGACAATCTGCTTAGGCTGACATCAACGGGATGGATAGAATTACGCTCTTCAGCCTCAAAACAGTAAAAAATTGGCCACCATTGCACCGCCAAGGGTAATTGCAGCAAATCAAACCGTGATACTCCTTTGCCTAAGAGCAACCGACGCATTGGTCGCCTACTGTAGAAAAAACAGAATATGTTATGGCGATATCTTTCAAAACAATAAGAAAAGCCTTTTTATATGCTTGCTTTGCATACGTTTTGTTCATTGTCCTAAGTTTTGCATTTTCAATGCCGTTACCTCACTTTAGAGACGTGGGTGCTCAGCGGAATGACTTCTGCTACTGGACAAACGTGATGATTGCTTTCGTTGAGTGTGGCTCAAACGTCAGAGTTACGCAGGGATTGAGCTTCTTTTATAACTTCTGGATGACGTTCATATATTATCCAATGTTTGCTGTTGCTGCGCTTTTGGAAGGAAGGGAAGGAATTGCAATCAAACTCATAGGGTTCACCTTTCTACTATATACGCCAATAGCACTAATGCTCTACTCGATATTCAAATACTTCAAAACTCGCCATCGCCTTTAGGCTCACGTTCACGCTGCCATGAGGGTATGCCGTTATGCTTGTGGCCGGCCTCGATATGGCTGTCGACGATAGTGTTGTGCTTGCCGTCAACGGGACGATGACCAAGGGAAAAAAACCTTCGGCTTATCATTACGCGTTATGTCGCCCGCGTCTGGATC